>CAMCHR010000031.1 GCA_945874755.1 Chitinophaga pinensis | reverse complement strand
ATTTTTGCAATCTCATCTCCATTCAACCATACATACAAGAAAGTTAAAATAAATAAAATGGTGTTTACATATAATCCAAACTGCGTAAATGAAAGCAATCCCTTATAATCCACTGGAATGGTATAGATGCCATTTAATTGTAAGACATTGGCTACAATTAAGGCCAAGAGTCCTGCCAATGCAATGCGTGTATGCGTTTTCTCATTGTCAAAGATCCAAGAAGCAAACATCATTAATACACCTAAAAAAGCCGAAGCAATAATTGCGTTCATTATAAATTCATTTAATTATTTGATAAACAATTGTTGTAATGTATCTGCAGTTAAATTAAATAATGGAGCAGGATATACTCCAGAAACAATTACTACAACTAATAATACAATCAACACAAACTGTGCAGGCATATTCGGTGCTTGCATCTTATTCATTTTTTCACTCACTTCGCCATAGGCACATTTTTGTACCATATTCAAAGTATAGATGGCTGCCAATACCACACTTACTCCCGCAGCGGCTGCAATCCAAGGTTTGAATTGAAATAAACTATTTAACATTAAAAACTCGCCCACAAATGCATTGGTTAATGGTAATGCGATATTGGCGAATGCAAAACCTACAAGTAAAATACCCAATGTTGGATTTTGTTTAGCAAGACCACCCATCTCTTTTAAAGATCTTGTGCCTGTTTGTTGCTCTATAATGTCAGCGATGATCCAAAGACCCAATACATTGATTCCGTGTGAAAATAATTGTATCAAAACACCTTGAACACCAATTTCGGTATTGGTAAATAAAGCAGCACTCATCAAGCCAATATGCGCAATCGATGAGTAAGCAATCAAACGCTTCATATCATCCTGGCGAATAGCAATAAAAGAAGCATAAAGAATTCCTATTACAGAAAGGGTGACAACAAAATTGGAATGCGCGCTAAATGCATCTGGGAACAATGGCATTAACCATCTCATGATACCAAATAAACCCATCTTAACCATCACCGCACTCAACACCATCGTCACAGCATTAGGTGATTGTTCATAGGCATCTGGCTGCCATGTATGTAAAGGGAAGATCGGCATCTTAATGGCAAATGCAGTAAAGAACAATGCAAATGCAGTCAATTGCTGTCCAGATGATAAAGTAGCTTGTTTAAATGCTTGTATCGCGAAGCTTTGGTCAGCAGTATGTGTGTACACCAAAATGATACCAATCAACATGAATAAAGATCCTAAGAAAGTATAAATAAAGAATTTAAAAGTCACCGCAACACGCTTCTCTCCTCCCCAAATTGAGCAAAGAAAATACACTGGAATCAATGCCAATTCCCAGAAAAAATAAAATAACAATGCATCGCCCGCTAAAAACACACCCAGTAATCCTGTTTGTGTAAATAACATCAATGATAAAAATTGAGCCCTATTTTTAATTTCATTTTTAGAGGTCGCAATGAATATGGCAGGAAAACTAATCCCTGTCAATAATAGTAAAATTTTAGACAAGCCATCTGCAGTTAAAACAAATCTTGCATTGATGCTTGGTATCCAACTTGCATCAAAATTAGCTGCACCATTGAATGCAATATTCAATGCAAGTGCTAAGGTGATCCCAGTCGATGCAATTGCAATATAATTTGCCTTTTCATTAGGTTTAACAAATAGCAAAATGATTGCTGCGATAAACGGAATAGATAGAATTGAAAGTAATACCATTATTGCTAAAAATTTATTGAATCAAATTATGAAAGAATCGAGTGATGGCAAGATCGTTAAACCATATTAGGAATAACAAAACGATACTCAACACCATAAATAAAATATAATACCCTACTTGGCCGCTCTGTATTAAACGTGTTTGTCTTGCTCCGTACTGCACTATTTTTCCAGTGCCATTTACAACACAATCAATGATATTTTTCTCTACCACTTCTTTCAAAAAGCCAGCAAAACGATTTAATGGTTGTACAATCGCCTTTTCGTATAATTCATCCACCAACCACTTATTGTACAAAAATTTACCCAATGTAGTTTGTGGTTCTCCGTCCGCTTGTTTGCTGTATTTGCCTATTGCTATCAATAAGGCCAACACTGCAATGGTAACAGAGCTTCCCATTAAAATCCATTCGGTCGTATGCGATAAATGCAAAGTATGTTCTGCTCCAATGATGCTAGATAAATGCTGTCCTAACCAATGGTGTCCACCTAAGATTTCAGGCACACCCATCGCACCACCCACGGCACTTAGCACAGCTAGTATAATTAATGGGATAGTCATACTTACTGGGCTTTCATGCAAATGACTTGCTTGTGCTTCTGTACCTCTAAATTGTCCCAAGAAAGTAGTGGCATATAAACGGAACATATAAAATGCAGTCATCCCAGCACCAATCAAACCAAGGAACCAATAAATTGGATTTTTTGCATAAGCCGCAGCTAAGATTTCGTCTTTAGAGAAGAACCCACTAAATGGAGGTACTCCAGCAATGGCGATACATCCTATTAAGAAAGTGATATGCGTAATAGGTAATTTAGATTTCAATCCACCCATCTTACGAATATCTTGTTCATGGTGCATGGCGTGAATCACAGAACCAGCAGCCAAGAACAACAATGCTTTAAAGAAGGCATGGGTGATCACATGGAATACGGCACCAGAATAAGCACCAACCCCTAAACCCAAAAACATATAACCTAATTGACTTACTGTAGAATAAGCCAATACTTTTTTGATATCATTTTGTTTGATCGCAATCGTAGCTGCTAATAATGCAGTACTAATACCAATAATCGCCACCACTGTTTGTGCAATCTCACTATGGGTATAAAAAATATTTGTTCTGGTGATCATGTAAATACCCGCAGTCACCATTGTTGCCGCGTGGATCAATGCAGAAACTGGTGTTGGACCAGCCATTGCATCTGGCAGCCAAGTATACAATGGTATTTGTGCACTCTTGCCCATCGCACCCACAAATAATAATAATGTGATTGCGGTAATATCTGTACTAGATAATTTTGCTAGACTTTCTGCAGTTAAGACTTCTCCGTAACTCACTGTGCCTAATTTCACAATCAACCAAAAAATGGCTAATAAAAAGCCTAGGTCACCAATTCTATTCATGATAAATGCTTTCTTAGCAGCATTATTATACGTTGTATTCGTAAACCAATAGCCAATCAATAAATAAGAACACAATCCTACACCCTCCCATCCAATGAACATAATCACATAATTATCTCCCAATACCAATAATAGCATGGAGAAAATAAATAAGTTCAAATAAGCAAAATAGCGTGCATAATGTGGTGCTGTCTCCTCCTTCATGTAAGCAGTTGAGTATAAATGAATCAAAGTACCCACACCAGTAATGACTAATAAAAATAAACTTGACAAAGCATCCACTCTAAAGTCAAAAGGAATTTTAACCGTGCTTGTGTTGATGAAATCAAAATAATGCACCGTGATGGCACCTTGTTCTTGCACATTCCAAAAGGCCAATACACTAAATATAAAAGAAGCAAAAATATAACCAGTAGCTTGTATCGAAATGGTTTTTTTACTCCAAATATTGCGACCCAACCCGTTGAGTAAAAATCCAACTAAGGGCCATAAAACGATCAATCCAATTATTGTTTTCATGCGGAATTAATTCTTTAATCTGTTTAAGAAATTGATGTCAACAGAATGCGTATTGCGATACATCATTACAATGATCGCCAATCCAACACTTACTTCTGCCGCAGCGACCACCATAATGAAGAATACAAAAATTTGTGCATCAATGCCTGCTGTGGTATTGGCTGCGCTTTGCAAAGCCGCTCCGTGGTACATTTTTGAAAATGCCACTAATAATAAGTTCACTGCGTTTAACATTAATTCAATACACATGAATACGATGATGGCGTTACGACGGGTAAGCACCCCAACGACACCAATACTAAATAAAGTCAAACATAAAATGATATAATACTGTATAGACATCTCTAATGATTTTATTTATAATTATTTTTTTCCAATGATGACTGCGCCAACCATCGCACTTAAGAATAAAATACTGCTTATCTCAAATGGTATCACATAGTCAGTAAACAATGCTTTCCCTAATGGGTGAATCAAACCAATAGTGCCTTCTTTTAATAAAACTTGCTTGTCTTGAATTTGAGCAGTCTGCTTCACTACTGCAATCAATAAAGTAAGTAAACTACCTCCAGCTATCACACCAGTTAACTTCACCAATAATTGCTTTTGTGGTTCTGCATCTTTTTTGATATTCATTAACATGATTACAAATAAGAATAAAACCATGATGGCGCCTGCGTATACAATGATATTTACGATGGCTAAAAATTGCGCATTCAATAATATATAGTGTCCAGAAATTGCAAAGAATACTAAGATCAACCACAATACACTATGTATTGGATTCTTACTAATTAATACCATCGTGGCACTTACAATTGCAAATGCAGATAATAGATAAAATAAAACGTCTACTGTACTCATAGTATTGATTATGCTTCTACTCCTCTTGCCAAAGCTAAATCACTTGCTTCGGTCATTGGATTTGGGATTAATAAATCGGGTTTGCCATAAATAAATCCTTTACGTGTGTAATTTGCAGGCGCAAATGTTTCACTTAAATAAATGGCATCTTTTGGACAAGCTTCTTCACATAAGCCACAGAAAATACAACGCAACATATTGATTTCATATTTTGCAGCATACTTCTCTTCTCTATATAAATGTTCTTCTCCTACTTCACGTTCAGCCGCCTCCATTGTAATAGCTTCTGCAGGACAAGCCACTGCACATAAACCACATGCAGTACAACGCTCCCTTCCTTCTTCGTCTCTATTTAACACATGCAGCCCTCTAAAAACAGGACTAAATGCGCGCTTCTCTTCGGGATAACGAGTAGTCGGTTGTTTTTTAAACATATGACTAAAAGTGATCAACATCCCTTTGATGATATTAATCAAATACAAGCGCTCCCAAAAAGTCATTGGATCTCTGCTTACAGCTTGTGCTTTGTTGGTTAATGGTTGCATGTCTTTATACAATGATTTAAAAAAATTATAAGTTAGCTAAGATTAAAGCACCCGTTATTAATAAATTAAAAAGTGCCATTGGAATCATCGTCTTCCATCCTAAGTTCATTAATTGATCATACCTGAAACGCGGGATGGTCCAGCGAATCCACATAAATAAGAAAACGAATAAAACGATTTTAATTAATAAAGTCCCTACACCAATCATCGCTGCAATATTGGGTGCAACAGTGGACTCATCAAAGAATGGTAAATCATACCCTCCAAAATACATCGACGCCATAATCGCACTACTCATAATCATATTGATGTATTCTGCGAATAAATAAAAACCCAATTTCATAGATGAATATTCCTGATGGTACCCAAAGTTCAATTCATTCTCTGCCTCTGGTAAGTCAAATGGGGTTCTATTACACTCTGCTAATGCTGCTATAAAAAATAATAAAAAGCCCAAGGGCTGATACACGATATTCCACCAGTTGCCTTGTATTTGTTGTTCTACAATGGTCTTTAAACTTAAAGACTCCGTAGTCATTAGCAAAGCAATCAAGGCCAAGCCCATCGCCAATTCATAACTAATCGCTTGTGATGCTGCTCTCAAAGAGGACATTAAAGAAAACTTATTATTAGAAGCCCATCCTCCAATCATGATACCATACACACCCATACTCACCACTGCAAATACATATAATATACCAATATTGATATCTGCAATTTGTAATGCTATTTTTCGACCGAATAATTCAATATCTGAACCCCAAGGAATCACAGCGCAAGTCATTAAACTAGCCGTCATGGCTAATGCGGGACCTAAAATAAACAACCACTTATTAGCTGCTGTTGGAATGATCTCTTCTTTCATGATCAATTTTATACCATCTGCTAGTGGTTGTAATAATCCAAAAGGACCGGCCCTGTTAGGACCCGGACGATCTTGTAAAATGGCAGCCACTTTTCTTTCTCCAAAAGTGGTATACAAAGCAATCCCAAGACTGCCGAAAACAACTACAGCAATCAAGATTAATTTTTCGATCACCAGCCCCCAATCAAATGCAAGAATTGTCATGCTAATATAATTATGCTTTATGAGTATTGTTTGTGTTAAAAGTATCCCCATTAGAAGGTCCTTGAATTTTCCCTAAATGTACATTTGGTAGATTCACTTCACTTTCATCATGAATGTCCATCAATAAATGTGGCGTTCTGCCATCATTCACAGCAGCAAAAATTTCTGTTGGTTTGGTTGTACCAATTTGACCAGCATAATGCCCTTGTGCAATTACAGACTGTCTGCTAATTTCACGAGGCCCTTCGATGATCCAATCTGCAGCTTCTTTTTTATCAAAACGACAGGTGTTACAAATCCATCCTGGTTGACCTTCTGGCGTATCTTCTATTTCACCCCATTGATCCTTTCTTGCAGTGACTCTATACACTTCGTCCCCTCTATTCCATAAAGTTACTCTTCCAGAACAAGTTGGACAATCGCGATGTGCATCCATTGGCTTTAAGAACCATACACGATTTTTAAATCGGAATGTTTTATCTGTCAATGCGCCTACCGGACATACATCAATTACGTTTCCTATAAATTCATTGTCTAAACTCTTCTCAATATGTGTTGCAATTTCTGCGTGGTCTCCTCTGTCTAAAATTCCGTGTACTCTTTTATTGGTTAATTGATCCGCAGTATACACACAACGATAACATAAAATACAACGCGTCATGTGTAATTGTATGTTCTTTCCTAAGTCATGCTTTTTAAAAGTCCTTCTTTGAAATTCATAACGTGTTTCAGCTTTACCATGATCAAAACTTAAATCTTGTAAATGACATTCTCCAGCCTGATCACAAATTGGACAATCCAATGGATGATTCAATAATAAAAACTCTACCACACCTGCTCTTGCATCTAAGACTTTTTCACTTGTGATGTTTTTTACTTCCATGCCATCCATTACGGTGGTACGACAAGACACAACCAATTTAGGCATTGGTCTTGGATCTTTTTCTGAACCTTTTGACACTTCTACCAAACAGGTCCTACACTTACCACCGCTCCCTTCCAATTTGCTATAAAAACACATTGCAGGTGGTGCAACTTGACCACCAATCAATCGAGCAGCCTGTAACACTGTCGTTCCTGCTGGAACTTCAATGGTAATATTGTCGATTGTTACTTTAAATAAAATTTGTTCGCTCATAGTTTATATTTCTATGTTATGCAGGTACATGAATTGGATCTGCATAGTGTTGTAAACCGAAATTGCTTGTTTGTGATAAATCAGGATTGTTGATATGCCACTCGAATTCATCACGGAAATGACGAATTGCTGCAGCAACAGGCCATGCAGCTGCATCACCTAATGGACAAATAGTATTCCCTTCTATCTTTCTTTGAATATCCCATAATAAATCAATGTCTGCTAGGGTACCATGTCCATGTTCAATCTTGTGTAATATTTTTTCCATCCAACCAGTCCCCTCTCTACATGGAGAACATTGACCACAACTTTCATGACGGTAAAAACGCGCTAAGGTCAGTGTGTTTTTTACAATACATTGATCCTCGTCTAATACAATGAACCCACCAGAACCTAACATAGAGCCTGTTGCAAATCCACCATCACTTAAACTTTCGTAGTTCATGTAACGTGTTTCGCCAGTGGCTGTTTTTAATAATAAATTAGCAGGTAAGATAGGCACAGACGAACCTCCTGGGATACATGCTTTTAATTGCTTGCCTCCTTTGATCCCTCCACAATATTCGTCGCTGTAAATAAATTCTTCTACCGATATGGTCATATCAATTTCATACACTCCTGGCTTATTGATATTACCACATGCCGAAATTAATTTTGTTCCTGTGGATCTTCCAATACCAATCTTTGCATACTCCTCGCCACCCATATTAATAATGGGCACAATTGCTGCCAATGTCTCTACATTGTTCACCACAGTTGGACGTTGCCATACACCTTTTATCGCAGGGAATGGCGGTTTGATGCGTGGATTACCACGCTTGCCTTCTAAAGACTCGATCAATGCGGTTTCCTCGCCACAGATATAAGCACCTGCTCCACGATGTACATAAATATTACATTCAAATCCTGTTCCTAAAATATTTTTCCCTAACCAACCATTTGCTTTTGCTTCGTTGATTGCTTCTTCTAAAATATCCGTAATCCAAGCATACTCTCCTCTAATATAGATATAGGTATCATTAGCACCTAAAGCAAAACTTGATACAATCAACCCTTCCAATAATAAATGTGGTAAAAATTCCATCAAGTAACGATCCTTAAATGTACCTGGCTCACTTTCGTCTGCATTACAAACCAAGTGACGTGGCACACCTTCTGGCTTTGCAATAAAACTCCATTTCATGCCTGTTGGAAAACCTGCACCACCTCTTCCTCTTAATCCACTTTTTTTGACTTCCTCAACAATAGATTCGGGATTCATTTCCTTCAAAGCTTTTTCGACACTACGGTAGCCACCCTCACGACGATATACTTCGTAAGTGCGGATCCCTGGTACATTTGCTTTATCTATTAATAGTTTTACACCCATTTAAATATTTTTAACGCGTTCAGTGATTTTTATTTTGTTACAGTTGCTCTGTATTCAGCGATAATGCTGTCTACTTTTTCTTTAGTTAAATGTTCTCTGAAGACCTTACCCACTTGCATCATTGGCGCGTATCCACAAGCACCAAGACACTCTACTAATTTTAAAGTAAATACACCATCCTTAGTTGTCTCTCCTGGCTTGATGGTTAATTGTTGTTGGATATATGCAATGATGTCGTCAGATCCACTAATCATACAAGGTCCTGTTTGACAAACTTCAAAAATGAATTTTCCAACTGGCTTTAAATTAAACATGCTGTAAAAGCTTGCTACTTCATACACTTCGATCGGCTCGATATGTAATAAGCTAGCAACGTAATCCATTAACTCAGTAGGCAACCAGCCATCGAAACTCTCTTGCGCAAGATGCAAAGCAGGCAACAATGCACTTTTTTGTTTTCCTTCCGGATAATGTGCTACCAAGCGGTTCAGCTCGGCCATTTGTGTTTCATTAAAAGTATAGGTCATATCGAAAATTTCTTTTTTTGTTATGCGTCTAATTCTCCAGCAATCAAATTCAAACTACTCATGGTCACCACAGCGTCACTTAACATGCCACCCTTAATTAATTCAGGATAAGCTTGATAGTAAATAAAACAAGGTCTTCTAAAATGCAATCTAAACGGTGTTCTTCCGCCATCACTGATTAAATAAAAACCTAGTTCTCCATTACCACCTTCCACAGGACAATAAATTTGACCTTTTGGTAAATCAATTTCACCCATGATAATTTTGAAATGCCAAATCAATGCTTCCATCTTTGTATACACATCTTCTTTCTTAGGAAGATAATATTCAGGCACATCCGCGTGGTAGACTTCTGCTTCTGCGCCTTTGAAAGCTTGCACTTTTTCGTAAGCTTGTCTGATGATAGAAATACTCTCCCACATTTCTGCATTGCGCACTAAGAAGCGATCATAATTATCTCCCGTTGTTCCAACAGGTACGGTGAAATTAAAATCTTGGTAGCTACTATAAGGTTGGTGCACACGAACATCGTAGTCCACCCCTGCCGCTCTTAAATTTGGACCAGTAAAACCATAATTCATGGCACGCTCAGCACTGATGCCACCTGTGCCTTGTGTACGCTCCATAAAGATTCTGTTTCTTGTAAACAAGCTTTCGAATTCTTTAAGCACTTTTGGATATTCGTTTAAGAATTTCTCCAATTTCGTGAATGCAGTGTTGGTGAAATTTCTTTCAAAGCCACCTATACGTCCCATATTCGTTGTTAATCTAGATCCGCAGATCTCTTCATAAATTTCATAAATTAATTCTCTATACTGCATCACATATAAAAATCCAGTGTAGGCCCCAGTATCCACACCCACAATAGAATTACAAATTAAGTGATCCGAAATACGTGCTAATTCCATAATGATCACACGTAAATAATCTACACGTTTAGGTGTTTCTATTTGCAAGAATTTTTCACAGGTAATATGCCATCCCATATTATTGATAGGGCTACTACAGTAATTCAAACGATCGGTGATCGTTGTAATTTGATACAAGGGTCTTCTTTCTGCCAGTTTCTCAAACGCGCGATGAATGTATCCAACCGTTTGATCAGATGAAACGACGCGCTCTCCATCCACTTCCATAATATTTTGGAATACACCATGCGTGGCAGGATGCGTAGGTCCAATATTTAGAGTGGTCGTGGTTTTCTCGATTGAGCCCTCTGGTAATGTAATATGATTGTGTTCCATTGTATATTTAGTTATACCTTGATTTTATTAATTTTATCCTCTACCAAACATTTCGTCATCCTTGTCGATTCTTGTTTGATCCTCTAATGGAAATTCTTTTCTTAATGGGAAATAATCCATTTCATCCACATTCAAAATACGTTTCAAATTAGGATGACCCACAAAGTTGATACCAAAAAAATCGTAGGTCTCACGCTCCATCCAATTGGCGGATTCAAATAATTTAGTGGCTGTATACACATCTGTATTTTCCAATGAAGTGCTTACAGAATAGCGTAATCTGATGTTCTCTTTTAAATTATGTAAATGATATACCACCACTAATTCTGCGCCTTTTTGATTAGGATAATTCACCGCACAGATATCTGTTAAAAATGTAAACGCTAAACTTGGCTCATCATATAAAAATTGTAATACTTTCAAATTGATTTCCTTTGGAGATTCAAAAGAAAGCATGCCATAACTAGTTGCAAACTGCAACACTTGATCGCTAAACTTTGCAATTAATTTTTCTTGTACCATTTCGTTAGTTAACGACATATTGTAAGAATTAAGTGTTGGCTATTGAATGCCATAACTATTTAATAATGCTTTGTATTGTTCACTATTTCTACGACGAATACTTTCTTGTCCAACCAGGTCTTGGATTTTCATAAAACCATCTATAATCGCTTCGGGTCTTGGAGGACAGCCTGGCACATACACGTCTACAGGAATCACTTGATCAATCCCTTGCAAAACGCTATAAGTATCAAAAATACCACCACTAGAAGCACAAGCCCCAACTGCAATCACCCAACGTGGCTCAGCCATTTGGATATACACTTGTCTTAAGACCGGCGCCATTTTTTTTGCGATGGTACCCATCACCATCAATAAATCACATTGACGTGGAGAGAAGCCTACACGCTCCGAACCAAAACGAGATAAGTCATAGTGCGATGCCATTGTAGCCATGAATTCAATACCACAACATGATGTTGCAAAAGGCAAAGGCCATAAAGAATTTTTACGTGCAAGTCCTACAACAGAACTTAATTGTGTTGCAAAAAATCCATCACCTGGCACACCATCTGGTGCTTTTCCCATTCCAATTGCATCTGCAATTTCGGCTTCTTTTGGATGTATGTTAAATCTTACTGGACGCATAATTTATGCATTATATTTTTAAAATTAATCTTCCCATTTAAGTGCACCTTTCTTGATAATGTAGACAAAGCCCACCAAGAAAAATCCAACAAATAAAACCACTTCGAAAAATCCAAGCCACCCTAAACTTTTAAAATTAACTGCGTATGGATAAAAGAAAATGACTTCGACATCGAACAAGACAAATAAGATGGCTACTAAAAAATATTTAATGGCCATAGGTGATCTTGCATCACCATGAGATTCAATTCCGCTCGCAAAATTTTCTAATTTATCTGATGTTTTTCGAGAAGGGCCTACTAAGCTTGAGACCAAAATCATAATGGCCACAAAGCCACCTGCAAACAATATTTGCAATACGATTGGTAAGTAATTTGCAGCACTATTCATTTCTAAGTCTTTTAGGTGCCGCAAAAATACGCAAAGGAACTTGTTTAAACTAAAAACTCCCCATTTAAGGGGAGTTTTTAGCATCTTTTTTTAATGGCGTTTAAAGCATTAAAAAGGGGTGAATTAGTTCTTATTTTCAGTTGGGGCATCTGGGGCAGGCTTTTGATTGCCTTGCATCTTTTTGAGGATTTCCCAGTTCTTAACCAAGCTTTCTTTAATTTTTACTGTCTGAGCCTCGCCAGGCATTAATTCCAATACTTTATCACACATGCCAATTGCTTTTTCTAAATCTTTTACTTCATTGAAATACCCCATCATAGCATAGTAATTGTTGACCAAAGCCTGTTTATTTTTAAGAGGATCTTTCAACAAGTACTCATTTTGCAAGGTTGCAGCTTGAAATACGATGCCTAAATTATTGGCTGTATCAATCAATTTGGCACCTTTCGTATTGAAAGAATAACCATTTGGACGATCAGGGAAAGCAGTGATGTATTGTTTAGCAATTTCAGTTGTAGCGATCCCATCTTTTGCATTCAATGCAACACTTGATAACTTGTAATAATATACCTCGTCTTTGATACCTCTAAGGTTAAAATAATTTGTATTCCATTTTAAGGCATCTACATACATATTAGATTTTTCAAACATATCAGAACCTAATTTGTAATACTTTAATCGATTGGCTTTAACAGTATCTGCTACAATAGCCTTATTAAGAAGATCTGCTAAAACAGTTTCATTTCCTATGAATTTAGATAAAACTTTTACAGCAAGCTCATAATCTGAGTTGAGCACCTTATCTGCTGGACTTGTATTGATAAATTGTTCGATATAAGTTTTAGCCTGAACTGAATCTCCTTTACGATCGTAGTTATAAGCCAATAACACACCAATACGTGGTAATGCAACAATTCCAATAGATGCTTCTAACTCCTTCGCTTTTGCTAAAGATGCGTCATATTGACCTACACGGAACAAATAATCTGCATTGAAGATATCTAAAGCTGGATCTTTGTCTGCATATTGCAAGAACAAATCAAGATTTGACTTTGCAGTTTCTGTATTCTTGTCTGCATAGTATTGATACAAGGCAAAATAAGTTGGTGCAAACTTAGGATCAGCTTCTAAAGACTTTTTAAAATATTCGTCAAAAGACTCTAAGTTATTTTGTGTTTGATACACTTTACCTATTCTATAATAAGGATAAGCATTCGATGGGTCTTTAGCAATTGCTTCCAAAAAAGCAGTTACCGCTTCTCCACCATTTTCACCACCTAACTTAAGGAAGTTGATTCCCAAGTTAACATAGATAGTTGGTAACACAGGTGTTCCTTCATATGCAGAAATTGTTTCTTTTAATTTATCTACCGCATATTGATGATCCCCAACGTTAGTAGGTATTTCAGAGTGGATATAACCAATTGCATTCACAATGTCTTGACTTGGCTTTCCCTTGAATTTACCCTTTGTATTTAAAGTAGAAGTTATTGCTACTTCTAAAGTTTGTTTAATTGCATTCACATCTGCCTTTTCCCCAGCTTCCAACAATTGTATATGCGCGGTGCCTACTAAGACCCATGCATTATTACCTAATTCACCTGCGGCTTTTTGATACAATTCTTTTGATGCTTGCACAAAAGCTTTATCAGGTGTACCTGCACCATTTTGAGATAAAATTGCTTGACCATACCAAAAAATAGTTTCTGGATCCTTGGAATTTTTTTCATACGCATCCTTAAAAAATGCTAAAGCAGATTTGTTCTTTTCGTAACGCAACAATTTCAATCCCTCGTTTAATGGAGATACAGGTACTTGTGCATTAACACCAGTTAATGCAAATGATACTGCCATCATCAATACAACCAATTTTCTCATCACAGTGTTTTTGTATTTTAAAATTATACTCATTCCAAAACCCTCATTTCAGGTACCCATTTGGGTTCAAATTTGAGAAAGCTAAAAATATTAATTTTTTTGCAAGAAATGGCTTTAAATTTTAGTTAATTCTACTAAAACTTGTTAGTTTTTCTAACTACTCAAGTAAGCTATTCCTTTTTTTAAAGCCCATTTTTGCTGGTACCAAAAAAGAACGCTTAAAAATCAACTGTCCTCTTTCCAAACTTAGAAAATTTAATAACCCAGTACCTAGGCCTGCTGCATTTTCTTTTAAAATATAAAATATTGGCAAGGTTAGAGGATACTGTGCCTTACTAATAGTAGCAGGTGATGGTTTTGAAAAATAGCCTTTTTCAATGCATTGCGTACACTCTATCAAGCCTAATTTTACTTTTTTGCGCAATTCAATTTGCGCAGGATCATACCCATCTCCAATCCAGTTCATCCCCACAAAACCAATGGCATCCTCATGTGTAGCGATATAGTCTATCACTTCTCTACTTCCATTCGCAGCAACCACATTTTTGCCAAAAGAGGCATCTTTGACTAAACTATCTTTTAAAAAACGAATGATGCCTGTTAAATTATTTCCATCCATGACTACTTCTTTATTGGACTTCCCAATGAGTCTTTGACTTAAGTCATTTAAGCTAAATATAGAATCCTTTGCTGATTTATGAATCAATACCGCCACTGCATTGTAAGCAAGAATGGCAAAATTAGGATTGAAACTGAGGCTTTTTTTATAGTCAACTTGCTCCTGCTTATTTAAACCCCTGGTCACAAAAATCATCCTAGTGCTATCATTGGCTAAATCTTTGAAACAATCAATCTCTGATTTATAACTAGCCTCAATCTGAGCCTTAGGATTGCTTGCCAAAAAGACTTTTAACTGCTCCTCCATAAAGGGTCTAAAACTTTTCTCCACCGAGATGCGAATCAACCCTGAATTGGGGGTATCCATGGGCTTTTTGGACCCATTATTACACGAAACCAATAGAAGAAGGCAAATACATCCAATTAAAATGGGGCGCATAATTTGTACGTTGTCGTTTATTAGCATTAATAATCTTGTTTGATCGCTCTAAAGAGCCTGAATCCACCATAAACCAGACACAAAGTGCCAAAAATGAGTCTAAAATCATTGTCAATATTCAACACCATGTCCATTTTGAAATACTTGGCGCCAAACAAGAGGCCACCAATTCCAAGAATGAGCGTGGACATGGAAAAGTCATAAATACGTCTAAAAAAACGATATGACCTTTCAGATTTTTCTCTTTCTTCCATAAAGGGCAATTTTGGAAAGCAAATTAAACAATTAACATGGTAACGATTTAAAAAATTATCTTTACAAACAAATTCGAGTTCATGAGCAAACCTTCTTTACCACAAGGCACCAGAGATTTCAACGCAGCAACTGTTCAAAAAAGACAGTATATCTTCCACACCATTCGGACTGTATTTGAATTGTATGGATTTCAGCCACTGGAAACGCCAGCGATGGAACAATTGGACACCTTGATGGGTAAATATGGAGAGGAAGGAGATAAATTGATTTTCAAAATTTTAAACAACGGCTTAGATAATCCACAAAAAGCAACAGCTACAAGTGATGGGTTCCAGAAAATATTGGAAGGAAAATCTAGCACTCAAATTACAGAAAGAGCATTAAGATACGATTTAACCATTCCGTTCGCAAGGTATGTGGCTATGCATCATGGAGCACTTAGTTTCCCTTTTAAACGTTATCAAATTCAACCAGTTTGGAGAGCAGATCGACCTCAAAAAGGAAGGTATAGAGAATTCTACCAATGCGATGCCGATATTGTTGGGTCTGATAGTTTATTAAATGAAGTTGAATTAACCGCCATTTACTTAACTGTGTTTAATCAACTCCAATTAGAAGTCGAAGTAAAAATAAATAATCGTAAAATTTTATTGGGCCTTGCGCAGGTTTGTGGTGGAGAAGACAAAATGATTGACCTAACAATTGCAATTGATAAATTAGATAAGATAGGCTGGGAAAAAGTAGCCGAAGAATTAGCAAATAAAGGGTTTACAGCTGCACAACAAAAAACAATTCAAGCCTATTTGGAAATCGAAGGAGCCAATGAAACAAAATTAGCACAACTTAGTACACTTCTCTCTGGCAATGAAAATGCGGCAAAAGGCATCGAAGAAATACAATATATTTTAGACTACCATGCACAAAGCGGATTGGCAAAAAATTTAGTGGCAGATTTTACTTTAGCAAGAGGTTTGAATTATTATACGGGATTGATATTTGAAGTAAAAGCAATCGACGCAGAGATGGGAAGTATTGGTGGTGGCGGAAGATACAATGACTTAACAAGTTTATTTGGCGTTCCGAATATACCTGGCGTGGGCATTAGCTTTGGCGTAGATAGAATATATGATGTACTAGAGGAAAAAAATCTTTTTCCAGCTTCTGTAGAACAAACTACTAAAATATTATTTTTCAATTTAGGTGATGCCGAAGCGAAAGAAGCTTACCAATTAATGACGACATTAAGAGCAAAAAAAATTGCTTGCGAAATCTACCCAGACAAGAGTAAATTCGACAAGCAATTTAAATATGCCGAAAAGAAAGGCATTCCAAATATCATCATCATCGGATCCGATGAATTGAGTAAAAAAGTATGTACTCTTAAAAACTTAACCACCGGGACACAACAAACAATTCCATTTGAAGCATTAGCATCAATGGAATTTTAAAACTTTCTAGTTGTTATGTTTAGCCCAAAGTGTAGCATAGAACTCATCTTCCTTGATCGCTACAGGACTTGATTCTTTTTTGCCCATTAATTCTGTGCCTTGAACAAAAATACTAATAGACGCAACTGTCTTGCCGTCCGCTCTATTGAAAATTATCAATGCATCATAAGTTGCTAAATAGAAACTGTCCACCCCTTTTTTCTCAAGCATGGTCGAACCCATTGCTGAATTAATCACCAAACTAGAATCTTCTATCGTTACAGTCACTTCGGCCACTGGACTACCTTCTGCAAAAACATATTTTCCTATATAATCATTCAAAGAACCTGTTTGCGCATTTACAGTCAAGAAAGCACCCATTAAAAACAAGGTCAAAAAGCATAATTTTCTCATAATTGTTGATTTAAGTTTTGAGATGTCCAAATTAGGGCCTTTTATTGAGTTTTCAATGGAAATAATTGAATGTTAACAGACTGATCAAGTATCTTTGCAGTATGGAGAAAATAAGACCAAATATCAGGGCAGTAGAGGTCGTCGAGATTGAACGTTTTATAGCAAAAATGGAAGAAAAACCATTTAGGGTAAAGCAGATTGTTGAATGGTTATGGCAAAAACATGCACATAGCTTTGACGAAATGACCAATTTAAGCCTGGATTTACGTAAAAAATTAGTGGAGCACTTCACTTTACCAGCACTTTCGATTGATACCACTCAAATGAGTAGCGACGGTACATTTAAAACAAGGTTCAGAACTTTTGACGACCATATGATTGAGGGGGTCCTTATCCCAACAACATTACGTAAGACCGCATGTGTGTCTTCTCAAATTGGTTGTAGTCTCAGTTGTAAATTTTGTGCTACAGGATATATGGAGCGAAGCAGGAATTTAAATTTTGATGAAATTTACGACCAAGTAGTGATGATCAAACAACAGGTTGAAAAAACCTATGATCAAAATTTATCTAATATCGTATTCATGGGCATGGGCGAGCCCTTATTGAATTATAAGAATGTGTTGAAGGCGATCGAAAAAATTACTTCGCCAGAAGGTTTAGGAATGAGTGCAAGACGTATCACCGTTTCCACTGCCGGAGTCGCAAAACAAATTAAGCAATTAGGCGACGACCAAGTAAAATTTAAATTGGCACTATCCCTTCATGCGGCCAATGATAAAAAACGCAATGAAATTATGCCCATCAATGAGAGTAACAATATTGAATCATTGATTGAAGCACTTAACTATTTCTATAAAAAGACAGGCAACGAAATCACATTTGAATATATCTTATTCAAGGACTTTAATGATAGCGAAAAAGATGCGATGGAATTGGTTAAAATTTACAGACAGGTTCCTGCAGATTTAATCAACGTCATTGAATACAATGCCATTGATCGTTTTCCTTTTGATAAGCCTGATGAAGAAGGATTTGAAACCTTTGTAGAAATTTTACAAAAAAACAGAGTGAACGTTCGTATAAGAAGAAGTCGTGGTAAAGATATTGATGCGGCTTGTGGACAGTTAGCCAACAAAGACAATTAATACCGCATCCAATGAAAGCGAAAAGATCCGACAACTTTGACAAGTTTGCCAATAAGAAAAAAGGAAGCGCAGTTAAAGAAGAATACAGGCAAGAAAAAAAACAAGCAAAAAAAGATGCTAGAGCTATTGGTGAAGCTGCGCGTCAAAGAAAAAAAGATATTGAAAGAGGGATTGCAGTTGAACCTGTAGGAAATAATAAAAAAGCCGGCTTTGAAAAAAAGGGGGGCTACGATAAAAAAGAATTTGTAACTGGTCCTCCAAAATATTCCATCCCATTAAGAGCAAAATCTGCGCCATCAAAAGGACCTTCAAAAGGAGCGCCGAAAGGAACATTCAAATCTGCAGATGTGCAACCTAAATATGGTGAGCTTCAAAAATCTGCAGGATCAAGATCTGCTGGACCAAGCGCCTCCGCTTCTAAAAGAACCCCAGCATCAATGGATCGCGCAGATGCAAAACGTACAGCAAGTATTGGCAAAGTCACTGCCAATGAGGATATGCCTTACGAGCAAATGCCGCTGAACAAATACATTGCGCATGCTGGTACTTGTGGAAGAAGAGAAGCAGCAGAACTCGTTAAATCTGGTCATATCACAGTGAATGGAGATACGGTATTAGAGCCTGGCTATAAAGTACAATACAAAGATGTGGTTAGATTAAAAGGGAAAGTATTGCAATTGCAAGTCACCCCTGTTTATATTTTATTGAACAAGCCAAAAGATTATATCTGTACCGCAAATGATCCAGAAGGCAGAAAGACAGTTTTAGATATTATCAAAAATGCAACCACACAAAGAATGTTTCCTGTAGGTAGATTGGATAGAAATACCACAGGCGTTTTGATTTTAACGAATGATGGTGATTTGGCACAAAAGCTAACCCACCCATCTTATGAAATTAAAAAAATCTACGAAGTCACTTTAGACAAACCTGTGACCAAGGCCGACATAGAGTCTATTGCTGCAGGTGTTGAATTAGAAGATGGATTCATTGCTGCAGATGCCGTAAGTTATTTATCCAATACTTCTAAAAATGTAATTGGTATTGAAATTCATAGTGGAAGAAACAGAATTGTAAGAAGAATTTTTGAACACCTTGGATACGATGTGAGGCATTTGGACAGGGTCATGTTCGCCAATTTAACCAAGAAGAATGTGGATAGAGGCAAGTGGCGTTTCTTAGCAGAAAAAGAAGTACGCACATTGAAGTTTCTAAATAAGTCATTTACAAGAAAAGCAAGCAAGTAGGGATGTTAGATATATTATTTGAGGACGATGACCTAATTGTGATTAATAAACCTGCTGGTGTATTAAGTATTCCAGATCGTTTTGGTAAAACACTTTCTATTAAGTCTCTTTTACAAGAAAAATTTGGTACTATATTTACGGTGCACCGTTTAGATCAAGCTACAAGTGGGCTTATTATTTTTGCAAAAAATGCCGAAGCGCATAAGGAACTCAGCCTTTTATTTGAAGGTAGAACCATTGAAAAAAAATACCTTGGCTTAGTGGTGGGCCGTCCCGAACAAAGTGGAAGTATTGACGGCAGCATTATGGAACATCCAGTCAAAAAGGGACAGATGTACATTCATGTAAAAGGCAAAGTGGCATTGACCACCTATGATGTTATAACCTACTACAAACGTTATGCTTTGGTTTCATTTCAAATTCATACAGGAAGAACCCATCAAATTAGGGTGCACGCAAAACATATGGGACACCCCATTATTGCAGATGAAATTTATGGTGATGGAGAAAAATTATTACTTTCTAGTATTAAGAAAAAGAATTTCAAATTAAGCAAATCCGAAGAAGAAGAAAAGCCACTACTAGCAAGACACGCCTTACATGCGCATACTTTAAAACTTGTTTTTAAAGAAAAGACCTTTGCTTTTGAAGCGCCACTTCCTAAAGATTTGGCTGCTACGATCAAGCAATTAGATAAATGGAATAGTTAAACTATTCGGCATTGTTGGTCTCGGTATATAAATCTAATAATCCGTCGGGCAATACAACATCCACTTGCTTTTTTGCATGGTCTACCCCTTTAAGACTCTCCTCATGTAAAGGAATATAAGCTTCCTGACCTTGGTATAAGATGGTCACCATAAGTTGATGAGGTTGTTCTATCACTTCTTCTATCTTTCCTAATTCAGTTCCTTTTTCAACTACCATATACCCCAGTAAAGAAAGTGGTGAACTTTTATCCACTAGCAATTGAAACTCGGCTTCTGGCAGCCATACTTTTTTCCCAATCAAAATACTGCAGGCTTCTCTCGTAGTAATACCTTCTACTTGTAAATGGGTTAAACTTTCTGTTTTTGCAGACGCAGACTGAATAAAATAGGGGATAAAACTGGCTGCATTTTTTTCAATAAAAATGGCGTCAATCCCTTTAAAGTGAATAGGTGTGCCCAAGGCATGCTCTAAAATAAGATGCCCTGTTAGACCATGTGCTGCCACTATTTTCCCGATATGGATGTATTCACTCATACACAAATTTAGTAAATGATTGGACGATAAAAAAACCTCCCGAATTTCGGGAGGTTGAATGCTATTGAATCTTAATTAAGTTACAGATTAGTTTATTCTGCAGCTGGTGTTTCTTCAGCAGCCGCTTCTGCAGCTGGTGCTTCAACTTCAGCAACTTCTTCAGCAACAACTTCTGGAGCTGCTTCTTCAGCAACAACTTCAACTGCTGCTTCTTCAGCAACAACTTCTGGAGCTGCTTCAGCAATTGGTTCAGCTACTTTCTTAACGACTGGTACATACACTTTTTTAGCAGCTTGTGCTTTTTTGTGTGAATCAGATTTAGAAGCAATTGATGTTTCATGCTCAGCATACCATGATTCAAACTTAGTCATTGCAGTTGCATCATCAAATAGACCTAATTTAACACCACGTAATAAGTGTTTTAAAAAAAGTACTCCTTTGAAAGATAAAATTCTGCGAACGGTGTCTGTAGGTTGAGCACCTTTGTTTAACCACTCTAAAGACTTTTGACGATCTAAATTGATTGTCGCTGGAACTGTTAAAGGATTGTAAGTACCAATTTTTTCGATGAATTTACCATCTCTTGGTGCGCGTCCGTCAGCCACTACTATAAAGTAGAAAGGCCTTTTTTTACTACCATGACGCTGTAGTCTCATTTTTACTGCCATTTTAAATAGAAATTTATAGGCGTTAACAAATAGGGTTAAGGGGAGCAAAGATAAAATAAA
>CAMCHR010000030.1 GCA_945874755.1 Chitinophaga pinensis | reverse complement strand
AAAGCGGATTCAATTGGCGCTTTTTTATCAGCAGGGATTTTTTCACCAAATTCCTTCAATTGTTTCTCAGTTTGGAAAATTAAGCTATCAGCTTCATTCAATTTTTCTACTCTGTCTTTTTCTATTTTATCAGAAGCTTCGTTTGCTTTAGCTTCGGCTTTCATCTTTTCGATTTCTTCCTTCGTTAAACCACTACCCGCTTCGATTCTGATTTTTTGTTCTTTACCTGTTCCTTTATCTTTTGCACTTACGTTTAAGATACCGTTAGCGTCAATATCAAAAGTCACTTCAATCTGAGGTACACCTCTTGGTGCTGGTGGAATACCATCCAAGTTAAACATACCTAAGCTTTTATTTTGAGCAGCCATTGGGCGCTCTCCTTGAATCACATGAATCTGAACACCAGGTTGGCTATCGCTCGCTGTTGAATAGATCTCTGTTTTCTTTGAAGGAATCGTTGTGTTTGAAGCAATCATTGTTGTCATCACACCACCCATTGTTTCAATACCTAAGTTCAAAGGTGTAACGTCTAATAACAATACATCTTTTACATCTCCAGTCAATACACCACCTTGGATACCTGCACCAATTGCAACAACCTCATCTGGATTTACTGAACGATTTGGTTTCTTACCAAAGAATTTCTCAACTAGTTCTTGCACTTTTGGAATTCTTGAAGATCCACCTACTAAGATCACTTCGTCAATTTGAGAAGTCGTGTAACCAGCATCTTTCAATGCAGCTTCACATGGCTTCAAACAACGTGCAAATAAACTATCTGCAAGTGATTCAAATTTTGCTCTTGTTAATTTTAATACTAAGTGCTTTGGAACACCGTCCACAGCTGTGATATATGGTAAGTTGATTTCTGTTTCAGAAGAAGAACTTAATTCAACTTTAGCTTTTTCAGCCGCTTCTTTTAAACGTTGTAATGCCATTGGATCTTTTCTTAAATCAATTGCTTCTTGATTCTTGAATTCATCCGCTAAGAAATCCATGATTACTTTATCAAAATCATCTCCACCTAAATGTGTATCACCATTGGTTGATTTTACTTCAAATACACCATCCCCTAAATCAAGGACAGAAATATCAAAAGTTCCACCACCTAAATCGAATACAGCAATTTTTTGCTCAATGTTCTTTTTATCTAAACCATACGCTAATGCAGCAGCAGTTGGCTCGTTCACAATTCTGCGAACGTTCAAACCTGCAATCTCACCAGCTTCTTTAGTCGCTTGTCTTTGTGCATCATTAAAATAAGCAGGTACAGTAATCACTGCATCTGTTACTTCAGTGCCTAAATAATCTTCTGCAGTTTTTTTCATCTTCTGTAAAACCATTGCAGAGATTTCTTGAGGTGTATACATACGATCTTCAATTTGAACACGTACGGTATCGTTGTCTCCTTTAACTACTTTATAACTAGCCAAGCTTAATTCACTTGCAACTTCATTAAAACGACGACCCATAAAACGCTTCACACTAGAGATGGTGTTTTGTGGATTTGTGATGGCTTGTCTTTTAGCTGGATCACCTACTTTACGCTCTCCATTTTTTAAGAAAGCTACTACCGATGGCGTGGTTCTTCTACCCTCGTCATTCGCAATAACTACTGGCTCTCCGCCTTCCATAACTGATACGCAACTATTTGTGGTACCTAAGTCAATTCCTATAATTTTTCCCATAATGATTGATTTTCAATGATTAATTTACTTCCATAGTTCAATCATTATGCCATTCTGTCGAATAGGTAAAAATGGCATAAATTAGGCATCTACCCCTTAAAAAAGGGACTGAATTGGCATAAATACCTAAAAAAAAGGGAAGAAAAGGCAGATGACTTAAACGGACTTGGTCTTAAATGTGAAGTTTTTTTGACTCGTATAGCTGAAAATAACCACAAAAAAAGTGGTTACAATCTTGGCAAAAGTGGCATTCCATCCTAATCCTTCAACGAATACCTTCAAAAAGATATAGTTTAAAAAGATACAGCCCAAGACGACTGTAAAGTATCGGAATAACTGTTTGGTCTTACGAACAGATGTTTCCTGAAAGACCACATAACGGCTTAAATAAAAGCCAATAGGGAAAGTCACAGTAAAACTAATCATGAAGGAAGCAATATGGGGACTGATAGTCAACCAACCCAAATGCACAGGAAGGGTGTCTAAAATGTAATTATAAGAGATAAAGAATAATAGAATATCTAACACGGTATTCCCCCCGCCACATGCTGCATATCGAAATGTTTTCAACGGCATGAACCTCCAAAACAATGGATACATCCCATCTATTAGATCTAGAATTAATTTGCTTATAAATTCGTGTACTTTCAACATGTATGCGTAAAGGTAACCTTAATTAATTACTTTTGCAATCGGTAACCCTATTTTATGCAATTGATCCAACATTTAAAGCAGGCCACTGCAGATGCCATTCAATCCATCTATCAAGTTCAAATAAAAAGTGAACAGGTATTGGTGAATGCCACTAAGCCAGAAATTGAGGGCGATTACACCATCGTACTATTTGCTTTTGTCAAGCAGTTAGGCAAGAGCCCCGATGAATTAGGCAATGCTTTAGGTGAAGCGATTATGGCAAGTATGCCAGGGACAATTACCGCTTTTAATATTGTAAAAGGATTTTTAAACTTTACCATCAGTGACCAGTTTTGGTTGGACTATATTCAAGCTACAGACAGTAACAAATTAGTCACACCAACAGCAGATCCAAAAAAAATCATGGTGGAGTACTCCTCCCCTAATACCAATAAGCCTTTACACTTAGGACATCTTAGAAATAATTTTTTAGGTTGGAGCATTGCAGAAATCTTAAAACTACAAGGCAACGATGTCGTTAAAACTTGTATTGTCAATGATAGAGGGATTCATATTTGCAAAAGTATGATTGCATGGCAATTATTTGCAGCTGGTGCAACTCCAGCGAGTACCAATATGAAGGGTGACCATTTTGTAGGTGATTATTATGTCAAATACAACGATGCTTACAAAGCAGAAATTGAAAAACTCATAGCTGGTGGCATGTCTAAAGAAATTGCTGAGCAAGAAGCCCCTATTCAAAAAGCAGCACAAGCCATGTTATTGAAATGGGAAGAAGGCGATGCAGACACTATGGCCCTTTGGAAACGCATGAATGAATGGGTGTATGCTGGATTTGATGTAACCTATAAAAAGATAGGTTCCGACTTTTTAAAAACATATTACGAGAGCAATACTTATTTATTAGGAAAAGATTTAGTGGATCAAGGATTGTCTAAAAAAGTATTCTATCAAAAAGACGATAGTTCTGTTTGGATTGATTTAACTGGTGACGGATTGGACGAAAAAATAGTTCGTAGAAAAGATGGTACTTCTGTATACATGACACAAGACATTGGCCTTGCAGAACTCAAACAAAAAGAATTCAATACAGACGCAAGCATTTATGTAGTGGGTGACGAACAAAACTATCATTTCAAAGTATTGAAATTGATTTGCCAAAAATTACAACTACCTGCATCAGATGGTATCTACCATTTAAGTTATGGGATGGTGGAATTGCCTACAGGTAAAATGAAGAGCAGAGAAGGTACCGTGGTAGATGCAGACGAATTAGTAGACGGCATGATTCAAATTGCAAAAGAAAAAACGGAATCACTTGGGAAAGTGGATGACTTTAGTGCTGCGCAATTAGAAAAATTATATGATACGATTGGATTAGGTGCATTGAAATTCTTTTTATTAAGAGTAGATCCTAAAAAGAAGATGATCTTTAATCCTGAGGAGAGTATTGACTTTCATGGTTTCACTGGTCCATTCATTCAATATACCCATGCAAGAATAAAAAGTATCTTAAGAAAAACAGGTACTACAGTAAAGCAAGTTGGTACTTCCTTGTTACCGTTGGAAAAAGCACTTGCAATGCAATTGGCTAATTTTTCGGCAGAAGTGAATGAAGCTGCAGAAGCTTTAGACCCATCTAAATTGGCCATCTATGCATTTAACCTGGCTAAATTGTTCAATAGCTTCTACGCAGAATTATCCATTGCTAATGCAGAAACCGAAGACAAGAAAAATTTGAGAATCCAATTAGGCATTTTAACTGCAGCTACATTAAAACAAGCCATGCAAACTTTAGGCATTGAGGTGCCTGAACAAATGTAAGGTTGAAAAATATTGAAGTAATAATTGAGATAATTATTCTGCTTCTTCAAACCCCCACTCTGTTTTTAATTGAGCTAGCTGCTCAGCAGGTAAACTACACGCATCATAATGACCTGCGTTTCTTTTTTGACGCATGGCTTCATAAATAGTCACTGCGCAGGCCACTGAAATATTTAAACTCTGAATGATGCCCATTTGAGGGATGATAAAATTGCCATCTGCCAATCCTCGCAATTCCTCTGAGACACCATTATGTTCATTGCCAAAAACAAGTGCAATAGACTGCGTAAAATCAATCGCATGTAAGTCGATAGCGTCGCTGGTTAAATGAGTGGTTAAAATGGTTTTAAATTTTTTACGAACATCCGCTACACATTTTTGAACGTCATTGTATTCGTGGATGGTTAACCACTTAATGGCACTACTACTACTTTTATAACCAAAATGTTTATACTTTGGTAATTCTGTACTCAACACATATACTTCTTGTATGCCCACCGCGTCACAGGTTCTTAATACTGCCGAGATATTATGAGGATCTTGTACATTCTCCATAATCAAGGTCAAATTAGATTGACGTTGGTGTAATACTTTTAATAATTTATCGGTGCGTTCTGGTGTCATGTATTTTATTTATCAAAAGGCATTCTAAAAGCAACGCCTAATCCTGGATGCAATAATGGTTCAATCATCCCATCTTGATTGTTGAAACTATAGTTTAATCCTACCCCATTTAATTGGGTCATTAATAAAGGGCCATCCATGTCCACATAATCCAATTGAGGTAAAAATTGCGCAATGGCAGCAGAACCAATCACAGATTCATTCATACTACCCATCATCACTTTTAATCCTAATGCTCGTGCTTCTTTAATCATGCGTAAAGCGGGTGTTAATCCACTACATTTTGTTAACTTAATATTGATGCCGTCAAAATAATTGGCACAAGTGGCCACATCTTTTTCAAACACACAAGATTCATCTGCAAATAAGGGTAAAATCCCTCGTTGTTTCAATTGCACCATCCCTTCCCAATTGTCTTTTGCCAATGGTTGTTCTACTAATTCAACGCCTAATGAAGCCAATACTGGAATTTTTAAGAGTGCCTCTTCTGTCGTCCATCCTGCATTGGCATCTACACGAATGGGTTTGTCGGTATGTTTTCTTAATGCTGTGATCATCTCAATATCATAATCGGTGCCCACTTTCACTTTATAAATAGGCCAAGGATGTGCTTCCATTTTTTGTACCATCTTATCTATAGGATCGATCCCCAATGTGTAATCACAAATTGGTGGTTCTGCTGCACCTTTAGTATTCCATTGGGTATTCCACAATTGATGCATGGGTTGTTTTTTCATTTGACCCCATAAATCCCATCCAGCCATATCCAAAGCACAAACTAAAAAAGGATCATTCGGAAAAAGATGGTGTAAAAAATGCCAAAATCTTTCAGGGTCAATCAAGGCAAACTTTTCAATTAATTTTTGTTGCTTTTCCAACTGCTCCATCATATCTGCAACTGTTACATTATAATACACAATCGCAGGCGCTTCTCCAAAGCCTGACCAATTTCCCAAAGACAAGCGCACCATCAAACTATGTTGATGCGTCTTTGTTCTACCATTTGAAATGGTAAAAGGATATTCGAAAGGTAAACTCTGTTCCCAAAAATCTAATTGCACTTGTACTAATTTTTATTTATGCTCTTCCACTTGATTGAATCAAATGAAACCATGCTTGATTAAATTGTTCTTCTTTCAATAACTGTTCCAGACTAAGATGCATTCTATACCTCCAATAATGTTTGGGATTCGCAGGTACATTAATGCGTTCTTCATTTGGATCCGATCTGCGTATGGATTCATCAATACCCATAAAATCTTGTAATTGGAAGATGGCCCACATCGCAGGTGAATACAAATGCTGCGATAAAATTGCTTTGTTAATCCATCCATCACAATAGACTGGCGCTTTACCTTGTTGTCCCATTTCAAACTGATAAAACTGCTGGGTCTTTGCGCTGTCTTCCTCCCACCATCCTCTTATCGTACTTGTATCATGTGACGAAGGCGTAACCACACTTAAATAAGGTGCATCATTTGGATGGAAGAAGGTTTTATGATTTGCCTTTGGCATTCGTTGTACCTCTAAACTTAACATCCCCAATTGATGCATTACATCTGGTACACAAGATGGTACCAATCCTAAATCTTCCCCGCAAATTAGCATATTCGTGGAGCGCTTTAACATGGGTAGTTTTTTCATTGCTTCTTTTGCCCATGCAGCATCCTGGCGTTTAAAGAAATAGTCTACATACAATTCATTCAATAAATATTGAGTGCTTTCATTCAAATGTTTAAATGAACTTGTATTTCCGATATTAAATCTAAAATGATATGCTTGTGGCTGCTCCCCTTCAAGCAAAATAACATTCGCAATTAAATGATATAAACCTTGCTTTATTTTAAGATTGAAATCTGTTTGTTCCTGTTTTTCAAAATGAGCTTCCACTAAGCGTTGTGTTTTAAAAGCTGGCAACAATGCAAAATGTGCATCCCCAATTGATTCTAGAAAATTAGATTTGACATAATTATTGTCATAACCAAATACTTGAAATAAAATTGCTTCATTGATATAGGGCATCGTGAATCGATAGTGATCAAAGGCAATCCCTTTCGCATTGAATTCATTGATGTTAACTGGTATTGCTGGAACAAAATGCCCCAAGATACCTTCTACGGCATGCATTGGTATACTCCAAATTCTAAAAAACCCTAAAATATGATCGATCCTAAATGCATCAAAATAGTATTTCATTTGATCAAACCTAGATTTCCACCATGCAAAACCATCGGCAGCCATCTGCTCCCAATTGTATGTAGGGAAACCCCAGTTTTGACCTGACACAGCAAAATCATCCGGCGGTGCACCTGCTTGCATATTCATATGAAATAAATGAGGATGCTGCCAAGCATCAGCTCCAAAACGATAAACTCCTATTGGAATATCTCCTTTTAAGACAACACCCTGCGTATGTGCATAATCTGTTGCTGCTTTTAATTGAAGGTGTAAATGAAATTGCACAAAATAAAAGAAAGCAATCTCTGAATAGGTCTTAGATTTTACATCAACCAATTGATCAATTTCAGCTGCATTGAATTTAGCATGACTAGGCCATTCATTAAAATCTACAGTCCCATGCAAATCTCTTAAATAAGAGAATGCACTATATGAAACTAACCAGGTCTGATTGTCTTTAAAAAATTGTTTAAATGCCGGTGTTGCTAAATCTCTTTTTCCGTTAATAGCATAGACTGCTTTTAATGACTTCCACTTTGTAGCAAGTACCGCTTCATAATCGATCACCGACAAGGCATTGAATGTAGTTTGTTGAGCAATTGTATCTTGAATTAAATCGACTTGTCCAGGATCAATTATTTCTGATAATCTGATATACATTGGGTGCAATGCAAAAGCAGATATGGCAGCATAGGGATAAGAATCCATCCAAGTATGTGTTGCCGTAGTATCATTGATAGGCAATAACTGAATTAATTTTAAACCAATCTTTTTAGCCCAATCCGCTAATAGTTTAATATCACTAAATTCACCTACCCCCATACTTTGATTGGATCTTAATGAAAAAACAGGAATAGCGACCCCTGCTCCTTTCCATTGTGTATGCCCTACTTGTGCAAATCCATCTTGTACCAGTACTAATTTATTTTTACCAACTGGTTCATACAACACTCTATTGTTACCAGACTCAAATGAAAGAAATTTCTTTTGAACAATATCATACATACCATACTTGTACACCAATGGAAAATCACAAAGACTTAAATCCAAATTAATTTCAAAATAAGGTTGATCCATTATTCTTTGCAAAGGCAATGCCTTAGATGCATCCCATCCACCAATTTCCTTGGACTCACCAATGATGCAAATTGTTTGATCTGCTGCAAGTAAAGGTGCTTTAACTCTAAAAACATGCGTTGCATTTTTATGAGGAATAACAGGTTTTACTGCAGTATCCGAACTTTTTAATAACACATTTGCAAAAGGCGCTGTATAAAATGCGTTGTCAATATTTCCAGTGAAATTCCATGTATCAATTAAAATCAATTCCTTTGTTGCTAATTGATTTGCCATAATGGATTTGTCAGAACCCCAATCAAAGCTTCTAGTACCATCTGCATTTTGAATAAAATAGCTATATTGAATTGTTTCATCTTTTGACAATCCTTTTGTTGCTAAATGTAATACCCAATAATCCTCATTCAAATAAATCATTGGAATAGCTTGCTCAATATTGCCATTGCCTAATAATGGATGGTTACCCGTAATAAAAATAGCTTGACCGAAATTGGTCTTAAACCTTAAATGGAAATTGAGTTTTTCAATCATAATCAATCTTGTTTCGAATGGCGCTAAAGATAATTACAAATTCAATGAAATAGCCTTAACTAATCAAATTATTGTATCTTGCTTTGGACCAAGAAAAGGATCAATGGACAAAATTATTATCTATACTGACGGCTCGGCAAGAGGCAACCCAGGACCAGGAGGTTTTGGTGCCATTTTGATTTGGGGCGAGAAGGTCAAAGAGATAGCCGAAGCATATCGACATACCACCAATAATCGTATGGAACTATTGGCAGTGATTAAGGCAATTTCGATCCTAAAGACAAAAAAATTACCGATTCTTGTATATACCGATAGTAAATACGTAGTTGAATCTGTAGAGAAAAAATGGTTGGACAACTGGATTAAAACAGACTTTAAAGGCGGTAAGAAAAATAAAGACCTATGGCTTGCATTCTACGAGCTCTCTAAAATATATAAAGTAAAATTTCACTGGGTAAAAGGCCATGCCGACAATCCTTATAACAATCGATGTGACGAGTTAGCCACGATGGCAGCAGATAAAGGCCCTTGGCAAATTGACGAATTTTACGAACAGGTAGATCCTAAGAAATAATCCTACTTAGCATAAAAAAGCCCCTCATTCAAATAAACGAGGGGCTTTTAAATTCGTATTAATAAAATTAGCTTTTTACTTTTATCGCTTTTAATTTCGGTTGAATTAATATAAAACCACCAAACATTACAGCACCAAAAACAAATGTACCTGCTAGGCTGTATCCGTAAAATGGCAAACCATCTACCATCGTTTGCATTAACCCTGTAGTAGTCAAAGGACGTTGATAACCACCAAAGCTTGCCCATACCATAAAATTAGAAATAAGAAAATATACGGTGGGTGCGGCAATAAAATTACCTACAAATTTGTCTACTCGGTTGGTTTGTAAACCAAATCCAAAAACTGCGGTAGCAGCAATCAACAAATAGTTTTGCCATTGTCCATCATAGAATCCTTGAATTGGACTTAAGTGATTTACATACAATAGTTGATACATTAAATCAGACAAGAACATAGAAACCAGTGGTAATAAAAAAGCAAAATGTTTATTTTTCACAAATAATGAACCACTGAATAAGGCAATCGCAATTTGTGGGGCAAAACCAAAAGGTCTCCCTGGTAATACTCTATATAAAGCACTTGTTGCAATCATTATTATTAAAGCGATCACTATTTCTTTGTTCAGTTTCATCAGTTGCTATTTAAAATTATAGTTGTAAAAATCAAATATACATAATTGATTGGTTTTTATAAAGGAATGATTTTCCTCATATGTGTATAAATCCATTAAGGCACAAATGACCTGAATAAAACAGCCATTTCAGACCCAGATTGTTGGATTTGATAGGACGCACCAGCCTTGACTCCAGCCAATTCCCCTGGCTTTAAATCAATCCCATTGATGTTGGCAGCGCCTTGCATTACTAAAAATTGCTCAAAGGAATTGGTCTCGTTTGTGTAAGTTTCCCCCGGTGTTAGTTGTATTTTTGTTAAACCAAAATCGGGTACTGGACAAGGAAATTGAAGCTCATTAGATGCTATATGATCTCCTTTTAAAATTGAAGGATAAGTAGCTTCAAATTGAATATGTTGAAGTAGCTCCTCAATATCAATATGCTTAGGCGTTAATCCACCTCTTAAAACATTGTCACTATTGGCCATCAATTCAATATTCTGTCCTTCTAAATAAGCGTGTAAAAGCCCTGCCCCCTGAAACACCCCCTGGTATTTTGGTATATTGACAATATTTAAAATGTAGATGGACAAAATTCCTTTATCTATATTAGAAGCAGGCACGACTCCCCCATAATATCGATTGGCCCACCAATGTGGATGTGCTTTATCTACTTTACCTGCTGCAACTTCCTCCACCGCTAATGCCAATAATGGTTTTAAAATTGCATCTGCAGCCAATTGATCAAGGCGCATAAAATGACTATATAAACCTGCATAATCTTCTTGTTCAAATATGGGTAATAAAGATTGTAAAGGAGGAAGACTTGTTAGTCTTTCTTTTATTGACAATGCTGGCATGAAACCATGTAATAACCAAAAATCACTCAAGGCAACCATCACTTCTGGTTTATGATTCTGGTCTTTATAATTTCTATGGGGGGCATCAATAGGTATGCCCGCAAGTTGTTCTTTTAAAAAGCCTTTCTCCGCATTTTCTTTTGAAGGATGTACTTGAATGCTCAGCATTTTTTCGACATCAAGAATTTTAAATAAATATGGTAGGCTCCCAAATCGGTCTGCAGTCTTAGCACCTAAAAATTGAACTGTATTTTCTAAAATCATTTTATCTAATGCTATAGCACCTTCCCTTGTTTCCACCATCGCGGGAGCAGAGGGATGCGCACCCATCCAATATTCTGCAAAGGGTTTACCAATGGCATTGTCTATATGCATCAATTGAGGAATGAATGATTGCCCACCCCACTCATAATGTCTATGAATCCCATGTAATTTATACGCTGTGTTCATGTACTTCTTTTAACTATTTTTCTGGTTACTCTAAATTATTTAAATCAATTTAAATCCACTTAAATCTACTTATAATGAGTCACCACAACAAAGATACTGGGTTTTTAGGCGAAAATAAAGCTGCAGATTACCTTCTCGGCATGGGCTTTTCTATCCTTTTTAGAAATTGGCGCTATAAGCATTTAGAAATAGACATCATTGCAAGCAAAGGAAACTGCTTACATATCATAGAAGTCAAGACAAGAAGGACAACTGCCTATGGTTTTCCTGAACAACATATTGATGCTCAAAAAATGCAGCACCTAAAAAATGCAGCTGCCTTATTCCAATACCAATACCCTATTTGGAAAATGCTTCAATTCGATGTGATTGCAATACAATTATATTCAGAAGCTAAATGGGAACTTTTTTTTATCGAAGACGTCTATTTTTAAAATAGCAGTAATTTATTGCATCGAAAATTTCATTTTTTCAACTAATTTATAAGTCGCTGGACAATAAGCCACATTCTGTTTGTGCACATGAATGTATTCTGTAAATTTCTTTTTGGTAAAATGCGGAAACCCTGCGCAATCAGCAGGTCTTACCTCATAGATAGAACACATATTTGAACCTAAATTCAAGAACTGACAAGGTTTTGAAACATTCACCCAATCCTTATCTTTTTTATCATACTCCAACCAAGTGGCTTTAAACTCGGCAGGCTTTATCTCAAAATGTGCAGCAATTCTTTTGATGTCGGTTGTTGTAAAAGTTGGGCTCATCGATTTGCAACAATTCGCACAAGACAAACAATCCACTTCGGCCCACACTTCAGTACTTAGATTTGCTATGGTATGATCAAGTTTTTTAGGATTTTTATTTTTTATCTTTGTTAAGAAGGATCTGAAATGTTTTGCATTAAGTTTAACTTTCTGCTTAAATGACCGTAAATTTACTTGCATAGGGTTTTGAATCAGACACGAAATAAGCCCTTTATCAATGAACTATCAAATCTTTTCCTAAACTTGTTCTTAGCATATGCAATGGGAAATCTATAAAAAAGGATTTAAAGCTTTCTTGCAATTAGAGAAATCATTGAGTGGCCATTCGGTGGATGCTTATTTAAGGGATATTGATAAACTAGCAAGCTTCTTAGAAAATTACAATGAAATCCATACACCTGCTGATATCCAATTAACCCATTTGCAAAGTTTCATTCAAAGCATTGGCGAAATGGGCATGGCAGCTACGTCTCAGGCTAGAATTATATCTGGTGTTAAATCGTTTTTTAAATACTGCCTTATTGAACAGATTTGCACGATGAATCCTACTACGCTATTACCAAGTCCAAAGACGAGCAGAAAACTACCTGACGTATTAAGCTTTGAGGAGATTGAACAAATGATTGGAGAGATTGACCTTAGTAAACCTGAAGGTGGAAGAAATAAAGCCATATTAGAAGTCATGTATAGTTCTGGATTAAGGGTCACAGAAGCAATACAGCTAAAAATTTCATGCTTGTATTTAGATGTTGGATTTATCAGGGTGATTGGCAAAGGAGATAAAGAAAGATTGGTGCCCATAGGAACAGATGCTATTAAGTTTATCAAGTTATATAGAGATAGGATTAGAGTGCATCAAACCCCAGCCAAAAACTGTGAGGACATCCTGTTTTTAAACAACCGAGGTAAAGGACTTAGCAGGGTCATGATATTTTACATTATAAAAGACCTTATCCTTAAAACGGGCATCAAGAAATCTATCTCTCCCCATAGCCTTCGTCATAGTTTTGCCACACATTTAATAGAGGGAGGTGCTGACCTAAGGGCAGTTCAAGAAATGCTTGGTCATGAAAGCATCACCACCACCGAAATTTACACCCATATTGATAGAGATTTCCTAAGGGACACTTTGGATCGTTTCCACCCTGCCTTTCAAAAAAAATAACCATAAAAACGGCTAAAATAAAGTAGGTTTGTTGTTCATAAATAAAGCAATATGAAAAAGATACTTTTTGTTATTGGAAGCTTTTTAAGCTTAACTGCAATGGCTCAAGTGAAGATGCCTGCGCCTAGCCCTACTCAAACTTTAACCCAAGATTTTGGATTAGGTAAAATTGAAATCGTTTATTCTCGACCTAGCTTAAAAGGTCGTCTAGTATTTGGCGCAGGAAGCTTACTAGCTCCTATTGGTGATGTTTGGAGAACAGGTGCAAATGGCGCAACTAAAATGACTTTTTCTGACCCTGTAACGATTGGTGGTAAAACCATCCCTGCAGGATCTTATGGTTTATTTACGATCCCAGGTGCAACAGAATGGACTGTTATTATTAATACCAATTCTAAAGGTTGGGGAAGTTTTGACTACAAAGAAGCAGAAGATGTGGTTCGTTTTAAAGTGGCCCCAGAAACAACTGGAAGCACCACAGAAACATTTTCTATCGGTATTGATAATATCACTGCTCAAACAGCCACTATTTATTTGAAATGGGCTAAGACAAAAGTGAATATCCCTATTAGCACAGACATTAGACCAGCCGTTCGTGCTCAAATTGATGCAGCTACTTCTGCAGCGACTGTGAATCCTAATGTATATCAATCAGCAGCAACTTTTTATCTTGAATTAGACAATGATTACAACAAAGCATTGGTATTTGCAGATAAAGCGATTGCTGCAAATGCAAAAGCATATTGGTTGCATTTATTGAAAGCAAGAGTTCAGGTTGCATTAAATGATAAGAAAGGTGCTAAAACTAGTGCTGAAACTTGTAAACAAATGGCTACTGAAGCAAAAAATATGGACTATGTAAGATCGGCTGATGAGATCTTGAAGTCTTTGTAATATTCTAGCATTATTCAAAAAGCCCTTCCGTCAATCGGGAGGGCTTTTTTTGTACATTTGCTGTTCCGATGCGGAGGTGGCGAAATTGGTAGACGCACTACCTTGAGGTGGTAGCGCCCATACCCGGGCGTGGGAGTTCGAATCTCCTCTTCCGCACAAACCCTGTCATAAAAATGACGTGGTTTTTTGCTTCGAAGCAGTGTCAAAATCTTGCTTTTGTAAACAGATGAGAAGCAAAAAACTCAACGATCCCGCACTGCGGGATTGTTGTGAGGGTTTGAGTAAGCAACCTTTTTGAGATGACAGCTTGCTGGCAATCGAAAAAATAGGGTTTGAGTAAGCCACCTCTTTGAGATGACAGCTTGCTGGCAATCGAAAAAATAGGGTTTGAGTAAGCCACCCATTTAGATCAGCGAACGAAGTGAGCTAATCTAAATTTTTATTTTATTATATTTGTCTTATGTCTAATTACAACGTAACCTGCCCCAAATGTCAACACAGCTTTGAACCAACCGACGCTATCCGCGACGAGATTGAAAATGAATTGCGTGGTAAGATGACCGAATGGCAAAAAAAGAAAGAGGAAGAGACCAATCAATTATTAGCAGATCAGAAAACAAAAATTCAAAACGAATTAACAGAACAATTAAAAAAGAATATTGCTGGAGAGTATGAGCATAAGCTTAAGTTGATGCAGGACAACGAAGCCAATATGAGCAAGCAGGTGACTGAGTTCAGACAAAAAGAATTAGAATTTTTAAAGCAAGTGCAGGCCATACAGGCAAAAGAAGCGGAGCTTGAATTAGAATTACAAAGAAAATTAAATACAGAAAGAGAAATTTTAAAAGCACAAATTCAAAAAGAAGAAGCAGAAAGAATTTCAATCAAAGACCAGGAGCATGTGTTGAAAGTGAAAGAATTAGAAAAGCAATTAGAAGACCAACGCAAACTAGCCGAAGAAATGCGACGCAAAGCAGAGCAAGGCAGTATGCAAATGCAAGGTGAAGTTCAAGAATTATTATTAGAAGAATTACTTAAAACAAGTTTCCCTTTTGACCAGATCTCCGAAGTTGGTAAGGGTGTGCGCGGGGCAGATTGTATTCAACTAGTGCGCAATAGCCTTGGACAAGAAGCAGGAAAAATTATTTATGAAAGTAAAAGAACCAAAGACTTTAACCAAGAGTGGATTGATAAATTAAAAGCGGATATGCGCAGTCAAGGTGCAGATATTGCAGTGATTGTAACGCAAACCTTCCCTAAAGAATTAGATCGTTTTGGTGAAAAAGACGGTGTATATATTTGTTCATTCCAAGAAGTTAAAAGTGTTGCTTTATTATTAAGAAATGCGATTCTAAAAATCCATGATACCAAAAAAAGTCAAGTGAATAAAGGAGATAAAATGAGTTTTCTTTATGACTACTTAACTAGCAATGAATTCAGCGAACAATGGAAAGCAGTGGGCGAAGGATTTAGACAAATGCGTTCTAGTATTCAGAAGGAAAGAGACGCGATGGAAAAACTTTGGAAAGCAAGAGAGAAACAACTTGAAAAAGTATTGTTGAATGCCATGCACATTAAAGGATCCATTGAGGGCATCGCTGGTGCGGACGCCATTCACTTAGATTTATTAGAAGATGATACCGCACTTGGTCTTGAGGAAGAATAACGATCTAAGATTAATTAATGATAACAAGTCACGCAGATATAATCCTTACCAAAATGGTATTCTAAATGAACGCTGATGTTATTCCCTTTATGTAAAATTTGAGCAGGCACGATACCCCTATCATCCTTGGTTAATTCAAGGATATTAAAATCCTTTGCAAAATCAATTCCCAATTGTTCATACTTTTTATACATCGCTTCTTTGGCTGCCCATAAAAATGCTAACTGATTCAATTGATCCTTTTCGTCCAACTTTGCAATCATTGCTTTCTCCTGGTCATTTAAAAATTTATGTGCCACTTTAGCAATGCGTGGGTGTATGATTTCAATATCGATTCCTACAGGTTTGTTATCTACCGCACAAGCTGCATAACCTTTACAATGTGAAAATGAAAAATGAAAAGGCAATCCTAATAAATAAGGCTTCCCATTATCTGCCATCACCAATTGGCTTAAATCCGCTTCTGGCATCATTAATTTAAACAATAATCGAACCGCCAAATGTTGTGTCCTTCTTTCCTCATTCGCAATTGGAATAGCAAGCTGCACATCTGTCTCGAAAAAGGACGCTGGTTCTTTAATAGACCAAATGGCTAAATGAGCGTTCTCGTTAATATTTTGTTGATAAAAGAAAGGCATTTTGAATTAGATTGCGGTCTGTTTTAAAGACCGAAATTAAACATAAATCGATTAAGATGATATTATCAGATTCACGTATACTCGAAGAAATTCAAAAAGGCACCATTAAAATTGAACCTTACGATCGAAAGGATCTTGGAAGCAATAGTTATGACGTGCATCTTGGAAAATGGTTGGCAACTTATGACAACGAGATTCTTGACGCCAAAGCACACAATACCATTACCTATTTTGAAATTCCTGAGGAAGGATTTGTATTAGAGCCAACTGGTTTTTATTTAGGCGTTACTTTAGAATATACTGAAACACATGCCCATGTACCTTTTTTAGAAGGCAAATCATCAACTGGTCGTTTAGGAATTGATATTCACGCCACAGCTGGTAAAGGTGATGTTGGTTTCTGTGGTTATTGGACCTTAGAAATTTCTGTTAAACAACCAGTGCGTGTGTATAAAGGCATGCCAATTGGTCAATTAATTTATTTCCCAGTGGATGGAGAGATTGAAGTAAAATACAATCAAAAGAAAAACGCTAAGTATAGCGGACAGCCCGAAAAGCCTATTGAGAGTATGATGTGGAAGAATCAGTTTTAAGTCGATACGCCCTAACCCATTTCAATACATCTGCATAACTAGCTAGCCCTGCAGCTTGTTGATTCCATTTTAAGAATTGATCATACAACTGCGAGGATGCTTCTATTTGCTTATCTGCTCTTGCAGCAAAAAATGCTTTTATACTCGCCCGATCTTTCAAAACAGCTGGGCTCAATAATGACCTGTTTTTTTCAATTTGAAATTTCCAAGCATCAAAACCTTTGTTTCCAGCAAGCAATAATAATTGTGCATCCTGCGCATAGCTAAACATTTGCAATAACATGGAATACTTTAAATAAGGATCATTGGCTTCAGTTGCAACCACAAAAGCAATGAAATTCGCTTCTGTTTCAGAAGCATAGCCTAATTGATGCGCCATTTCATGTGCAATGGTATAGGACTGGGTTAAAATTGGAAGGTCCGATCTTAGGATGGCCTCGCCAGTGATAGGTTGATAGAAAGCTAAAAATCCTATATAATCTCCCAAACTAGGGAAAATCGCTTTTTTGACACTTTGATGTTGAAGGATAAACCTTGGATACTCGATACCTAGTTCCTTATATGCTTGCTGCACATTGGCCAACACTTGCTCAAAATTGGGCTCAATTGGCTTATACAATCTTATTGCAGCCTTTGTTTTATTAAGTTCTTCTATCAATTCATAGGTCAGCGCATTCATTTCGGTCATTGCGATTTCTGCATTTTTAGGCGTTTGCACCGTTAAATGAAAATCCTCGGTTGGGTCTGGCTGTATATAATTCAAACCCCAAATAAGCTGAAATACCACGTATAATTTTACAATAAGCCAACTCAGTTTGGTCAATACAAACCATCCCTTTTGTGCAATATAATTGAAACTTTTAAGTGAATTAATATGTTTTAAAGCATTAATTATCAATATTATAAGAATAATTATATAAACTAATTCACCAATCGCAAAAGGGATACTTCCAAATAGGAACCTTAAACCAGATGCACCATATCTAAACAAGCCTTGTGTATATAAGCTGGCTACCAATGTAGGCGCAAATGGCGCCAATAAACAGACTGCAAACAGTAAGATCCATATGGTTGGTAAAATCAGCTTGCCTAAATCCGGTCTAAATGGATACATTTGTGGAGAATAATTATGTAGTAAATTTAGTATAAACTTTGTCTTTTGACCTATTTTTACTAACTTTGCAACCCTTAAAGTACGGTTATGGGTCAGAACAGGACATTTGAAATTCCATTTGTTGGCTTAACAGCTGGAGAGCACGAGTTCGAATACCGTATTGAGGATCAGTTCTTTTTAGATTTTGGACCACAAGATTTCAGTAATTGTCAGACCAAAGTGAAGCTCCTTTTGGATAAGCACTCAGGTTTTATGCAGTTACATTTTGATATTGACGGGACTATTGATACCCTATGTGACCGATGCGGAAATCCACTAATTGTTCAACTTTGGGACGAATTTAACTTAATTGTAAAATTAGTTGACGACGCCGACAAGATGAATAGTGAAGAGGAGGATCCTGACATTTTTTACTTAGACCGTAGCGATAATAATTTGTCGATTGCAAATTGGATCTACGAATTCATTAGCCTTAGTGTTCCTTTGCAAAATATCTGCAAATTGGATGAAAAAGGAAAATCAACTTGTAACCAAAAAGTGATTGATCAGCTCAATTTCTTCAATGAAACCCCTCCTACCGAGGCGACATCAAAAACGCTTTGGAAAGGATTGGATCAGTTCAAAGATCTAGAAGAAGATGCGAACGCATCTGATGATGAAAACTCGTGATTAGCGAGTGATGAGGAACACAAGATTTAAAAAAGGTAGAATAGAAAATAAAATAGATTAAAAAATTTAAAAAATAAGAGATGCCTAATCCTAAACGCAGACACTCCCAACAACGTAGCGCTAAAAGAAGAACACACTATGTTGCTCAAGAAGTAACTTTAAGCAAAGATGGTACAACTGGAGAAATCCACGTTCGTCATCGTGCGCACGTTCAAGAAGGAAAATTATTCTATAAAGGAAAATTAGTAGCTGAGAAAGCACCTTTAAAGGCATAATTTACCAATAATGAATATTGGTATCGATATGATGGGTGGTGATTTTGCACCACTTGAAGCTGTCAAAGGGGTTCAACACTATCTATCCAATGCTCAAAATAATTTATATTGTATAGGTGATGCAACCCAGTTGGAAGAACGCTTTCAGCATCATGGGATTGCCTCACCTTTTTTGCATTTAGTAGATGCCCCAGAAGTCATTGGATACCATGAGCATCCCACCAAGGCATTGAAAGAAAAACCTAATTCATCTATTGCAATTGGGTTTAGTTATTTAGCAGAAGGTAAGATAGACGCTTTTTTAAGTGCAGGAAATACAGGTGCCATGTTAGTGGGTGCCATGTTTAGTATCAAACCAATTAAGGGCGTTTTAAGACCAACGATCGCCACTCTTTTACCAAAATTAAATAACAAAACAGGTATCCTAGTTGATGTTGGTTTAAATGCGGATTGTAAACCTGAACAACTGAATCAATTTGCCATTCTGGGCAATTTATACGCAAAGCATATTTTAAACATTGATGCACCAACAGTGGGTTTATTGAATGTTGGAGAAGAAGAAGGCAAAGGCAATCTATTAACACAATCCACCTACCCTCTTTTAAAAGAAAATTCCCATATTCAATTCATTGGCAATGTAGAAGGACGTGATGTCTTTAACGACAAAGCAGACGTGATTGTTTGTGATGGATTTACGGGAAATGTTATTTTAAAGACTGCAGAGGCCATGTATGAAGCTGCAGCACATCAGGGTCTAGAAAAGGACGCCTTTTTTGGACGTTTTCATTTCGAAAACTATGGTGGCACACCTGTCCTAGGTGTGAACAAGCCGGTCATCATTGGTCATGGTATCAGTAATGCAAAAGCTTTTTCAAATATGATTGCTTTAGCTGAAAAAATGATTGACACCAAATTCTGTGAAATCATCACAAGCAATTTTGCTAACATCCAATAGTATTAGGTTTTTTTAACTTAATTTCACCTTCAATAAAAGCAACACATTTTATGTGGTTAAATAACGTTTTAGAAACAATTGGCAATACCCCAATCATTCGTTTAAATAAAGTAATTGAGGGCATTCCAGGAACCATCTTGGCTAAAGTGGACTATTTTAATCCAGGTAATTCTATTAAAGATAGGATGGCTTTAAAAATGGTAGAAGTGGCTGAAGCAGAAGGCAAATTAAAACCTGGTGGCACCATCATTGAATGCACGAGTGGCAATACAGGAATGGGCTTAGCCTTAGCAGCGGTTGTAAAAGGTTATAAATGCATCTTTACAACGACTGATAAACAAAGTAAAGAGAAGATGGATATTCTGAGAGCTGTGGGGGCCGAAGTGATTGTCTGCCCTACCAATGTCGCACCAGAAGACCCTGCTAGTTATTATTCAGTTGCTCGGAAATTGGCCACTGAAATCCCCAACTCGCATTTCTTTAACCAATATGATAATCTGGCCAACAGACAAGCGCATTATGAAAGTACTGGCCCTGAAATTTGGCGTCAGACAGAAGGTAAAATCACCCACTTAGTTTGTACTGCTGGCACTGGTGGCACCATCACTGGAACAGCTACCTATTTAAAAGAACAGAATCCCAATATTCAAGTTTGGGCCATCGATCCAATTGGTTCTTTATTAACCCATTATTTTCAAACAGGAGAAGTGGATATGGCCTATGTCCAACCTTATATAGCGGAAGGTTTTGGAGAAGATTTTGTACCAGCTAATTACGACATGTCAGTCATTGATCATTTTGAACAAGTGGCAGATAAAGAAGGTGCTTTAATGACTAGGCGTATTGCAAAAGAAGAAGGATTATTTTGTGGATATAGCGCAGGAGGCTGTTTACAAGGATTAATACAATTAAAAGATAAATTGAAACCAACCGATGTGGTTGTCTGTATTTTCCATGATCACGGAAGCAGGTATGTTGGGAAAGTATATAATGACGAATGGATGAAGTCAAAAGGTTTTATAGACTAACTAAGGATGGATTTAAAGGCCTAGCTAACATCCGTTTGGTTCATAAATTGTATATTTGTCCTTCAATCATTAAACAATGAACAAGTACAGATCTGGCGTTTTATACGGGAAAGAATTGGAAGCATTATACAACGATGCTAAAGACAATAATTTTGCGATCCCAGCAGTCAATACCACAGGAACGGATACCATCAATGCAGCAATAGAAACAGCGGCTAAAGTGAAATCTCCAATTATCATACAGTTTTCAAATGGTGGTGCACAATTTATCGCAGGCAAGGGTATGCCAAATGACAATTTACAAGCCAATATTCAAGGTGCGATTGCAGGTGCTTTACATGTGCACCAAGTGGCTAAGTTTTATGATGTGCCTGTTATTTTACATACAGACCACGCTTCTAAAAAATGGTTACCATGGATTAGTGCTTTAATTGACGAGAGTGAAAAATACCACAAATTACATGGTCAACCTTTGTTCAGTTCTCATATGTTGGATTTATCAGAAGAACCTATCGAAGAGAATATACAAACCTCTGTTGAATTCTTTAAACGTATGGCTCCTTTGGGCATGAGTATTGAAATTGAATTAGGTGTAACAGGTGGTGAGGAAGATGGTGTGGACAATAGCGGCATTGAGAATGATAAATTATACACGCAACCAGAACATGTTGCTTACGCTTATACTGAATTAGGAAAAGTAGGTAACTTATTTACCGTTGCTGCTGCTTTTGGAAACGTACACGGGGTATACAGTCCAGGCAATGTGGAATTAAAGCCTGAGATTTT
>CAMCHR010000029.1 GCA_945874755.1 Chitinophaga pinensis | reverse complement strand
TAGGGATTGTTGCAATAGAAATAGTGGTTTCAGCTATATTTTTTAAATGGTACGCGATTCCATTTGGCTTTATTGGCTATTGCATAGTATCTTTGATGTATCCAAAAACAATCACTCAATAACAAAGTATGATCTATCAAGTACAAATTAAAGTAATGCCATTAAAGGATTTATTAGACCCACAAGGAAAAGCAGTTTTAGGCGGATTACATAATTTAGGTTTATCAGGTATTCAAGACGTTCGCGTTGGAAAAAATATCAACTTACAAATAGAAGCTGCCGATGAAGCTGCAGCAGTGGCAATGGCAACAGAAGCAAGTAAGCAATTATTAGCGAATGCAGTGATGGAATATTTTGAAGTAGTGGTTTTATAATCGACTTCATTCATTTACAACTATGTTATATTTAGTCCCTACACCCATTGGAAATTTAAAAGATTTTACTTTTAGAGCAGTAGAGACTTTACAAGCTGTGGATTTCATTTTATGTGAGGATACCAGGACCTCTTCTAAGTTATTACAGCACTATCAAATACAAAAGCCACTCACGCCTTTTCATCAGCACAATGAACATAAAGTGGTGGAGCACCTAGTACAACAATTGATGGCTGGGAAAAATATTGCACTCATTACAGATGCAGGTACGCCAGGTATTTCTGATCCAGCATTTTTATTGGTTCGTGCATGTAAAGCAGCAGGTGTGCCAGTGACTAGTTTACCAGGTGCAACCGCATTTGTTCCAGCTATAGTGAATAGTGGCTTGCCTACCAATCGTTTTATATTCGAAGGCTTTATTCCTTTAAAGAAAGGCAAAAAAACATTAATGGATGCTTTAGCTAATGAGGAGCGCACCATGATTTTTTATGAAAGTCCAATGCGCCTTGTAAAAACCCTCGAACTTTTTAAAGCTACATTTGGTCCAGATCGTAAAGCTGCTGTGAGTAGAGAGCTCACAAAAATGTTTGAAGAAAATATCACCGATACCCTCGAAAATTTAATCCTCCATTTTACGGCAAAGCAAGTGAAAGGGGAGATTGTGATTGTAGTGGCTGGGAAGGATTAAGCCTGTTTTTAATCCTTTTATCATTCCACTTTGGAATCCACCTTTTTTTTGTTTAAATTGACTTTATAAATATATCCTATGTTAAAGAAGTTGTCCTTTTTTGTACTTTTGACGATGTTATTAAGTGTTCAATTATTCGCCCAACCAGAACGTTGGCAACAGCAAATCAATTATAAAATTGATGCTGCCTTAGATGTGCAAAAAAATACCATCAAGGGGACCGAAGAAATCCTGTACACCAACAATTCAACAGATACTTTACGCAAGGTTTATTTCCATATGTATTGGAATGCATTTCAGCCCAATTCTAATATGGATGTAAGAAGCCGTGAATTAGGTAAAACAACTTTCACTAATCGAAGAGGTGATGAAGTAAAAGATTGGGATATGCGTGTGCGTGATCGCATCCAAAATTTAAAGCCAGAAGAATATGGTATTCAAAAAGTAAATACCATCACCATCAATGGTAAGTCTCAACAATTGATTGAGCATGAAACTATTTTAGAAGTGGTTTTAACGCAGCCTATATTGCCAAAGTCAGTTGTTAAAATGAATGTTCAATTTGAAGCGCAAGTGCCGGTACAAATAAGAAGATCTGGTAGAGACAATAAAGAAGGTGTTCGATATTCTATGAGTCAGTGGTATCCTAAAATGGTGGAGTATGATTACCAAGGATGGAATACCAACCCTTATATCGCGAGAGAGTTTTATGGTGTTTGGGGTAATTATGATGTGACTTTAAGAATGGATAAAAACTATATGGTGGGCGGAACTGGTGTACTTCAAAATCCAACTGCGCCTTTGGATAAAGATGGCAATAAGGTGTGGAACTTCAAAGGCAATACCATTCATGACTTTGTATGGTTTGCAGACAATAATTTTAAGCATTTATCTAAAGAAGTGCGTAAAGGTTTAACCCTTCATGTATACTATAAAGCAAAAGATGCGAAAGCGGATAGTGCTTGGGCCAATGTATTGTGGGCTGCTGAAAAAGCATTGCCTTATATGGAAAAGAAAATGGGGGCCTATCCTTATCCTCAATACTCTTTCATTCAAGGTGGTGATGGGGGCATGGAATACGCCATGGCAACTTTATTAGCAGGCCCTGGATTAGGCACTGTATTTCACGAGTGGATACACAGCTGGTACCAACATATTTTAGGCACCAACGAAAGTTTATTTGCCTGGATGGATGAAGGGTTTACGAGTTATGGAGAGGAAATGGTAAGCCATTATTATGAAACCAATTTCGCAACTCAATCTCCTTATATTAGTGAGGCTGCTAAAAAGCAAATACAAGTGAATCTTGATAGACAATCTAAATTGTTACCTGCAGTTCAAAATAGCAATTATAGTGGTTATATAGCGCTTGCAAAAAGTGGCTTCGAAGAACCTATGTCAACACATGCCGATCATTTTAATACCAATTATGCTTACTCCAATGCTGCCTATAGTAAAGGTGGCACTTTCTTAGGAGTACTTGGTTATGTGATGGGAGAAGCAAAGCGGGATCAATTGATGTTAAATTATTACAACACTTGGAAATTTAAACATCCAAATGCAAATGATTTTATAAGAGTAGCAGAAAAAACAAGTGGCTTGCAATTACAATGGTTAAAAGAATATTGGGTGAACTCTACCAAGACCATTGATTATGGATTGAACGATATTCAAGTAAGCGGTAATGCTGCTTTAATTAGTATCCAGAGAATAGGAAAGTTACCAATGCCTGTAGAAGTTTTTGTTACGTATAAAGATGGCACGAGTGAATTACATTATATGCCATTGGATTTAATGTTGGGAGGAAAGCAACAAGAGGGTACTGTAAAACAAATCAATCATCCTGAGTGGAAATGGGCGAACCCAACCTATACCTTTGAAACGACACAACCATTGAGTGCGATTAAATCAATCGAGATTGATCCTAGTCAAAGAATGCCAGACATTAATAGAAGTAATAACAAAATAGAAATCCCGAATTAATATAGGTGTTGTTTTAAAAACTTGATCTTACAAATAAGGCGTCCAATCGGACGCCTTATTTTATTTCTTGACCTGAATAATGTACTTCTCTTTAAAATAATCCTCTTTAAAGATATCATAGATCGGCATCATCTTAGGTCTAGTGCCGCTTTCAAAAATCTCTTGATGCAAGTCGCCGCCTTTTAAACAAATTAAGCCATTGGGTTGATTTGTTTTTTTAACGAGCACTGGGTTCGCCCATCTCCACAAATCCTTTAGTGGTGCGACTGCTCTACTCACTGCGTAATCAAATTTTTTATTTTTGATGTCTTCTACACGGGTATGCTTAGTCTCAATATTTTTAATGCCTACCATCTCACAAACGGCGTCTACCACTTTTAATTTCTTTGCAATACTATCTACTGCATAAAATTGTACATCTGGAAAAAAGATGGCTAATGGCACCGTGGGGAAACCACCACCACAGCCAATATCAATCACCTGTGTGCCTGGGGTCCATTCTGCAATAGCAGCTATGCTTAAAGAATGCAACACATGATGCAGGTAGATTTGGTCAATATCTTTTCTGGAGACCACATTGATCTTTGCATTCCATTCCTGGTATGCCGCTTCCAATCCAGCCAATTGACTTAATTGAGCAGGTGTAAAATCTGCAAAGTAGCGGGTGATTAATTCCAATTTTTCTGCGGGGCTTTCCATACACTAGGCAAGGTAATCAAATAATAGAAGATGGACCATATATCAAATAAAATGAAGAAAGGCCAAAGGTCTAGCTCATTTAATTTTTTCATTGCACCACGCAAAATAAGTCCTTGTAAAATAGCTCTACATCCCCAAATACTTAAAATAATTACATATTCTTTTGTAAACACAAGTGCAACAATCAATGCTGGGTAAACTAAAAATTGACTCATTGAATATAGGCCTAATAAAAAAACATGCTTCTTTTTATAATATTTACTCGTGGTATAATGGCGGTATTTTTGGGTCATCCAATCTTTGAAAGTGGTCTTAGGTTCACTGAGTGTATGTGCATCATGGTCTACCACTATCGCGGTATTGCGTCTATTTGCCACTTGATTGATGAATAAATCATCGTCTCCACTTGGAATTTGATTGATCGATGAGAAGCCTTTGTTCTTGATAAATAGTTCACGCTTATAAGACAGGTTGCGTCCAACCCCCATATAAGGCAATCCTGCTAAGGCATAGGAGAAATATTGCAATGCAGTTTGAAAGGTCTCAAATCGAATGAGTTTATTCAATAAGCCTGGTTTCTTTTTGTATGCACCATAACCCAGTACAATTTCTTTCCCTTCATCATATCCATCCTGCATCAAGCGCATCCAATGTTCACTTGCTGGTAAACAATCTGCATCGGTTAATAACAAGGTTTCATTTTTAGCCGACTTAATACCCATAGAAAGTGGGAATTTTTTACCTGTAATCATTTTGGCTTCTTGTGTCAACAACACTGGGTTCAAATTTTTAAATGACTTTTTAAATTCATCTAATAAATATTTGGTCTCATCTTCCGAATTGTCATTCACTAAAACCACTTCATGTGTGGTACTATATTCTTGTACCAAAACACCTGGTAAAGTATTTGCTAAATTATGGGCTTCGTCACGGGCACAAATCACTACAGAAACTGGGTGCTCTACATGTCCTGTTTTTTTTGGCTTCTTATAAATAGCGAGTCTTAAAAAAAAGAATAAATAATAAAAAACCTGAATGGCAATCACTGCTGCAAAAAAGCCTATAAGTATTTCTGATATAAGTGTTGATGAAAAGGGTAAGTTGATTGTCATTGGGCAAAAGTAAAGATTTTTGACCTTACCTTTGCCTCATGGCGGCATTACAATTTGAATTAGCAGCAGAGAGTCAACAAGGTGCTTCGAGAGCAGGCACCATCACGACCGATCATGGGGTCATCCAGACACCTATTTTCATGCCTGTGGGGACCATTGGCTCTGTAAAAGCAGTGACACAACAACAATTGAAGCAGGACATCAACGCAAAAATTATCCTTGGGAATACTTATCATTTATATCTAAGACCTGGCACAGAAGTGCTTGAGGCTGCAGGCGGGCTGCACAAATTCATGGGCTGGGATCGGCCTATTTTAACGGATAGTGGTGGTTACCAAGTTTTCTCCTTGGCCAATAACAGAAAAATCAAACCAGAAGGGGTGGTCTTTCAATCTCATATCGATGGTAGTAAGCATTTGTTTAGTCCGGAAAATGTGATGGATATTCAAAGAAGTATTGGGGCCGATATTATTATGGCTTTTGATGAATGTCCTCCTATTCCAAGTACCTATGAATACGTAAGTAAAAGTATGGATTTGACGCATACATGGTTGGACAGGTGTTTTAATAGATTGGCAGAGACGCCCGACTTATATGGCCATACTCAAAATTTATTTCCAATTGTACAAGGTGGATTGTATAAAGATTTAAGAAAAGCTTCTTGTGAATATATTACTTCTAAAAATGCAGTAGGTAATGCCATTGGTGGATTGAGTGTAGGGGAGACCGAGGAAGAAATGTATGAATTCACCGCCCTATGTTGTGAAAACTTACCTAAGGACAAGCCAAGATATTTAATGGGTGTAGGTACGCCATGGAATATTTTAGAGGCGATAGATTTAGGAATAGATATGTTTGATTGTGTGATGCCTACCAGAAATGGACGTAATGGAATGGTCTTTACTTCTGAGGGCGTCATCAATATCAAGAACAAAAAGTGGTATAAAGATTTTAGTCCAATAGATCCGGGTATACCCAATGAAATGAGTCAATACTATACGAAGGGGTATCTGAGACATTTATTTGCTGCAGATGAGATCCTAGGCATGCAGCTAGCAAGTATACAAAATCTATCCTTTTACCTTTGGTTGGTCGAACAAGCAAGAATACATATTATTGCCGGAGATTATAAGGCATGGAAAACCCAGATGATCCCACAAATCAGTAAAAGATTATAAGCATTGAAAAAACTGGATTGGTACATATTAAAAAAATTTTTGGCAGTGTTTTTCTTTGCCATCTTTTTCTTTGCAATCATTGCAGTGGTGATTGATATAAGTGAAAAAACGGATGATTTTGTACGATCTGGTTTGACGAGCTCGGAGATCATCAATAATTATTATGTTGGATTTATACCCCATATTATAGCATTGTTATTTCCTTTGTTTGTATTTATAGCGGTGATCTTTTTTACTTCTAAAATGGCAGGCCAAACGGAGATTGTTCCTATTTTAGCAAGTGGCACTTCTTATAATCGTTGGTTAAGACCTTATTGGATAGGAGGTTTATTTTTAGGGTTGGTGTTATGGATATCTAACCAGTGGATTGTACCAAAAGCAAATAATATTCGTGGCGATTTTGAAGCGACTTATATTGACGCGAACTCTTCCTACAACGCTTTATTAAGAGGGTCTAATGATTATTATTTTAGGATTGATTCCTTTACTTATGCCGGAATTTATGGGTACGATACTGCCTACAAAAGAGGGAATAACTTTTTTGCTTATACTGTCAAGGGGGATCAAGTGGTGTATAATATCCGAGCAGAAGTAATTATTTGGGATACTGCAAAAAAGGATTGGGAATTGTCTGAAGTGCTTGAACGTAAAGTAACAGACAAAAAAGAACTGGTGACTTATCTGCCTAATGTCCACAAAAAATATCCTTTCAAACCAGTTGACTTGGAGAAAGATAAATATGCCAAAGACAAACTAACTACCCCACAACTCAGAAAACAGATTAGGGTGGAAGCCTTAAGGGGTTCAGAAGGCTTAAATGAGTTAAAAATAGAACTTTATAGACGCGATGCAACCCCCATTACAGTATTGCTTTTAACCATGATTGGCGCCATCATTGCTGGCCGAAAAGTTAGAGGTGGAAGTGGGGCGCATTTGGCAATGGGCTTTACCATTGCAGCATTATTCATTATCACAGATCGGTTCTCTACCATCTTCTCCACAAAGGGGAATTTACCTCCATTTATAGCGGCTTGGATACCCAACATTATTTTTGTCTTTGTGGTCTATTATTTATACAAAAAAGCCCCTAAATAAGCATTTCTTAGTTAACTTTGTGTCCAATTTTAAATCGTTTCTTTAACAATAATTATTGGGTATATGGAAGAGATCAAAGACCGTTTTGGCGAAAAAGCATCAGTCGCTGCAACTGAGATCAAAGAAATGCTTAAAGTGCACGGCGAAAAGAAGATTGGAGAAATCACTTTAGCCCAAGTGTATCAAGGTATGAGAGGCATGACTGGTCTTGTTACAGAGACGAGTTTATTAGATGCGCAAGAAGGTATTCGTTTCAGAGGCTATTCCATTCCAGAATTACAAGTAAAATTACCAAAAGTACTAGGTGGCGACGAGCCATTACCAGAGGGCTTGTTTTACTTAATGATGATTGGTGAATTACCAACTGATAGAGATGTTAAAAAAGTGACTAGCAACTGGCAAAGAAGAAGCCATGTACCATCCCATGTATTTGACGTGATAGATGCATTCCCTCTAACTGCGCATCCAATGACCATGTATGTTGCTGCAGTGATGGCTTTGCAAACAGAAAGTAAGTTTGCACAAGCATATGCAAAAGGCATGAATAAAAAAGATTATTGGCAATACACTTATGATGATTCAATGGACTTGATTGCAAGATTGCCAAGGATTGCTGCTTATATCTACAGAAGAAAATATAAGAACAACCAACATATTCATCCAAATGGTTTATTAGATTGGGCAGGTAACCTTGCTTACATGATGGGTTACGAAGACGAGACTACAAAAGAATTAATGCGCTTATACATGACCATTCATGCAGACCATGAAGGAGGAAACGTATCTGCGCACACAACGCATTTAGTAGGCTCTGCATTAAGTGATCCCTATTTATGTTACGCCGCAGGGATGAATGGGTTAGCAGGTCCTTTACATGGACTAGCGAATCAAGAAGTGATTAAATGGATTTTTGAAATGCAAGAACAGATTGGATCGGATAGCCCTTCTAAAGAGCAGATTGTTGAATATGTTCAAAAGACATTGGTTGAAGGTAAAGTTGTACCAGGATATGGTCATGCAGTATTGAGAAAGACAGATCCTCGTTTCACTGCACAAATGGAATTTGGTAAAAAACATTTACCAGATGATAAATTAGTGAACACGGTTTGGAATATCTATGAAACGGTACCACCAATTTTGGAATCATTAGGCAAAGTAAAAAATCCTTGGCCAAATGTGGATGCACATAGTGGCGCGCTGCTAGTGCATTATGGCATTGTGGAATATGAGTTCTATACTGTTTTATTTGCAGTAAGTCGTGCATTAGGTGTGTTGGCAAGTTTGACTTGGGATCGTGCATTAGGCTTCCCATTAGAGCGTCCAAAATCTGTGACAACTGCAGCTGTAAAAGATTGGATTGACGGCGTGGGAGAAAACTTAATTTAAAAAAATCTTGTATAAAAAAAGAGCAACGATTTTCTCGTTGCTCTTTTTATTGTAGGTACATTTTAAATAAGGGGAATTAGCTCAGTTGGTAGAGCGCTTGCATGGCATGCAAGAGGTCAGCGGTTCGAACCCGCTATTCTCCACAAATATTATTTTTGATTCATGATGTGGTTTAAAAAAAGTTATTTTAGAATAATTGGTGCAATACTAATTGTTTTAATACATAAGGCTGGGTTTGCTCAAATGGCACAATTGAAGTTATCTGTTGTAGATAAAAAAAGCCAGCCCATTGCTTTTGCTAATATCACTATTCAGGTGATTGATAGTACGATGCCCCAAAATATAGTTGCTGATAGCAATGGAATAGCAACTATAATTTTACAACCTGGGAAATTGTACAAATTAAAAACAAGTGCAGTAGGATATCAAGTGGACAATAGAACCATCAAATTTGAAAATTTAAATAGTGTAAAGATTCAACTGAAGGAATCGAATAGTCAGTTGAAAGAAGTCGTAGTGACATCCACGAAGCCTTTAATTAGACAAGAGGATGATAAATCGGTGGTGGATCCAGAGCCTTTAGCAGCAACATCTACTAATGCCTATGAGACGATGGAAAAAATCCCTGGTATATTCATTGACCAGGATGGTAATATTTATTTAAATGGATTGTCCCCAGCAGGTATTCAAATCAACGGGAGAGAGTTGAGGATGAGCGCTTCTGATATGGCCACCTTATTAAAAAGTTTACCTCCAAGTTCCATTCAAAAAATAGAATTGGTAAGGACGCCTTCTGCAAAATACGATGCATCTGGTGGTGGGGGTGTGGTGAATATCATTTTGAAAAAAGGGGTCAAGATTGGTTTGAATGGTTCCGTGAATACTGGAATGAATCAAGGGGTTTATGGCAATCAATTCATTGGGCTTACATTAAACAATACCACAGATAAATATAATTCCTATTTGAATACACAATACAATCAAAATGATGGGTATAGTATTGTGAATACAGATCGCTTTTTATCCATCGACACGGTGTTGAAACAAACTGCAAAAACTTTGAGCCCCAATAAATCAGCTTACATTGGATTTGGTCTGGGAAGAAATTGGACAGATCGTTTTGAATTAAACTATGATGCTAGGTTGAGTGGACAATCTTTTGTGAATACCACCAATAATGAATCCATACTTGTAAGAAATGCAAAGCAAAACCTAAGTGCGATTGGGTCATTGGTGAATAATGATGGATCGATTTTTAATCTAAACCAATCCGTAAGGTCCAAGCTTAAATTGGATTCTTTAGGTGGAGAATGGACGATTGATTTTTCATATAACTTTATAAGAGCCTCAACAGATCAACTTTATAATAATTCACTACTTGCTGGTGGATTTGTTTCAAAAGGATTTGGTGATTTTTCCAATGATAGAGATTTTTATACTTATCAAACAGATTATAAAAAGAAGTGGAAAGGGGTTACTGTTGAAACAGGGGTAAAATCAAGTTTATTGTATTTTAAGAATCAAGCCAATTATCAAAAGGAGTTGAATGGGAAGAACATCAAAGATGACTTTAGAACTAGTCAATATACATTTAAAGAACAAATTAATGCAGGGTATATTCAGGGCTCCAAAACCTGGGGCGCAGTGGTGCTTAAAGTTGGAACTAGGGTAGAGCAGACCATCATGGAAGGCAATCAAAAAATCCCTTCTGATACTTCCTTTTCATTGAACCGAACAGATGCTTTCCCATATGTTTTTTTAAGTCGTAAACTTTTTAAAATTGCGGGCTATGAACTGAGAGGCTATTTAGTGTATCGTAAAACCATTAGTAGACCTAGTTATGAGATTCTGAATCCTTTTCCAAAATACATTGATCCTTTTTTATATGAAACAGGTAACCCTAGCTTAAAGCCACAATTCACATCTAATTACGAGGCCAATATCAGTGTGGATGACAAACCAATTTTTGCTTTTGGGGTCAACGAGACCAAAGACATTTTTACAAATGTATTGTATCAATCGCCTGCTAATAAACAAATTTCTTATCGTACTTATGATAATTTAGGTAAAAGTAAAGAGACCTATTTTAGAGGGATTGCAGTGATACCTCCTGGTAAAGCATTTTTTGCTGTGGTAGGTGCCCAATTAAACCACAATGTCTACAATGGCATCTATGAGCAAAAACCAATCGTGTTTGACAAAGCTACCTGGACTTTCTTTACTTTTCAATCTTTGAAATTAGATAAACTTTCCACTTTTACACTCAATGGATTTTGGAGAAGCAATGGACAACAACAATTTTATGAATTAGATAATTTTGGTCAACTAAATAGTTCATTGAATAGAAAATTTTTGAATAAAAAATTAACAGTAACTGTATCCATGAACGACATCTTCTTTACCAATAAAAATACATTTACCTTAAGACAAGGTAGTATTTATGCAAAAGGGTTTAGAGAAAATGATACAAGAAGATTTGGGATCAATATCCGCTATAATTTTGGCATTAAACCTAAAGAACAAAAATTGGGTATGTTAGATTCAGATGTGAAAGTCGATTAAAATTTATAGGATAATTTTATTTTAGGATGGATTCAATGAGGGCATAGATGCTCATGGAACCCATCAATAGAACCACAAGCCAGCCAGCCAATTCGATCCACAAGGGGTATTTGTACTGTTTTAAAACAGGAATTCTTCTGCTTGCAATTAACATGATAGCAAGTGCAAATGGGAGTATGAAACCATTGATTAATCCAGCAAAAAGTAACAATTCTTTTGGTTTGCCAATCCAAATAAATAAAGAAGTAGAAATCAATATAAATCCACTAATAGAAAATCGCTCATGATTTAAAAACGGGATGTCTAATTTTTTGATAAATGAATAGGAGGTATATGATGCGCCTATCACAGATGAAATAGCCGCGCTCCATAATACAATACCAAATACAAATAAGCCCCATCTTCCTCCTGCGGTTTCAAATACAGTGGCTGCAGGATTGTTTTTATCTAGATGCACGCCTTGAGACACCACACCCACCACTGCTAAGAATAAAATAAAGCGCATAAACGAGGAGATGAGAATACCTCTGCTAGCACTTTTTGTAACAAACCCAATATGTTCGGGGCCAACCATGCCAGCATCCACCAATCGATGAGCACCAGAGAAGGTAATATAGCCACCCACTGTGCCACCCACAATTGTGACGATAGCCAATAATGAAATTTGTTCTGGCACAAAACTATGGTGCACTGCATCCAAAATGGGTGGGTTTGCTGCATACACTATTAATAAGGTCAAACTAATTTTTACAATTCCTAAAATTTTGGTGAGGCGATCTAACATTTTACCAATTTCATCTATCCAAAAAATAAGTATAGCAATCACACCACTTAACATAGCCCCTTTTGCAAAGCTGATACCCGTTAATATATTGAGGGCAAGCCCACATCCTGCAATATTGCCAATATTGAATGCAAATCCACCTAGTACTACTGATAGCGATAAAATGTATCCAAGACCTGGCAGTAATTGATTCGCAATTTCTTGAGCGCGCATTCCGCTTAAAGTAATAGCTCTCCAAATATTAATTTGTGCACCAAAGTCAAGAAGGATGGAAATTAAAATGACAAACCCAAAACTAGTAAGTAGTTGTTCTGTATAAAATGAGGTTTGTGTTAGAAAACCTGGTCCAATCGATGAATTGGCCATTAAAAAAGCCGCACCTAAACTTATTCCAGTTAAAGAGGGTAGTGTCGCTTTTGAATTAGGGTTGTTTGATTTCAATCTGATATTGTTGTAATGAACTGAATAAGTGTTTTGCGATTTCAACCGCTGCTTCATGATCTCCATGAATACAAATCGTTTCTGCGTTGACTCCAATCATTGTTCCGTCAACTGTCTTTATCTCTTGATCCAACACCATTGACAAGACTTGCTTTGCAGATTCAATTGGATCTGTGATGAGTGCATGATCCAAATACCTTGGTGTTAACTGTCCATTTGACTGATAGGTTCTATCCGCAAAAACTTCTTGAACAGTTTGTAAGCCAATTGCTTTTGCTTCTTTGATCGTATAACTTCCACTCAATCCATACAACATGATGGAAGGATCAATGGCTTGAATTGTTTGCGCTACAATCTTACTTGATAAAGCATCCATTGCACAATCATTGTACAAAGCACCATGCAATTTTATATGATGGATCTTGCAACCCATTTGGTTGGTGATTTTTTCAAATAAATATATCTGGTCACTAATTAATTCAGCGAGTTCAACTAAAGCAATGGGTTGAGTAAGCCTGCCAAAATTTTCTCTATCCTGGTAGCTTGGATGTGCGCCAATAGCCACATTGTTTTCTAATGCCAATTCGATGGTTCTTTTTATGGTAGCCTCATCCCCAGCGTGAAATCCACATGCAATATTTGCACTACTAATATAGGGCATTAATAAGGCATCGTTTTGTATACCTTCTCCCATATCACAATTGATGTCAATGGATAAACCAGGACTGTATTGATCGATAAAGTTGATGGGCTGTTTGAACATTTGTAATGCTTAACTTAAAATGACTATGGTTATTTAATTGTGCAAGCCTAGGTAAATCTACCAAAATTATTTGACCCAAATTAGCATAACCTCCAATGGTTTGATGATCAGCCATTAAGACAATGATTTGGCCATTGGGTAACAATTGTAATGTACCCATTGTGACTGCACTTGAAACATATTGTTTTGCTTCAGTTAAATGGATAGGAGTCCCTGCTAATAAAAAGCCCATTCGATTTGATTTCGGATCAATCGTAAATGATTGTTGTATTAATTCTTGAATGGATGCAGGTGCTAAATCATTCCAAGCTGGTCCAGGAATAAATCTTATTTCATGTTCGTTAAATAGCGTCTTTTGAACTTGTTGAACTAAATCATGTTGAATTGAATTGACTGATCCATCAGAGATAGGAGCAGGTTGAATAGAAAAATGATCCTCCTTGTTTAAAGTGGTTTGGAAACTAGTATAACTATCCAACCATTTTTTATTTTCATCCAACTTGCCTTTAAAAGCGATATAGGCAGATCGACCTTCTAGTGGTTGCAAAAAACTAAGCTGGTCTTTAGGATGCACTTGTATGGCTGTGTTAAGTGCAATACTTTTTTCATTGATCACTGGCACAAAATTAGCACCACTAATACAGATATACATGGGCTCTTGAAATTCAAAAATAGAAGCCGGAAAATGCAATTCAAAAACAGGATGATGTAAGTCATTGCCTAAAATTACATTCGCCAATTGAGCCGATAAAAAATCCATGGGTCCAGATGGTTGAATCCCAATATCTTGAAAACCAAATCGCCCTTGATCAACAATGCGATCGGATAAACCTTTTTTGATGATTTTAATGGACATCTTCTTGGTTGTTTAATTGGTGAAACATTGCCAAATCAATTGAATTAAACTTTACCCGATCTCCAGCTTTAAAAAGGGAGAGCTTTACTGGGTCAAATATTTTTATGGGTGTACGACCAATAATTTGCCAACCACCGGGTGAATCCATTGGATAGATGCCTGTTTGCTTTCCTGCAATGCCCACACTGCCTGCAACTACTTTAGCTCTTGGTTTTGGGTGTCTTGGTAATTGGATTTTATTAGGAACATCACCCATGTATGCAAAACCAGGTAAAAATCCGAGACAGTAAACACTATAAATATGCTCGGTATGTTTTTGAATTAGCGCCTCAATGCTACAATTAGCAATTATTGCAGCATCTTTCAAATCGATACCTAAACTAGGGTCATAACAAACTGGGATCTCTATGATTGATTTTTTTTCATTTTCCTCAATATCATTATTTGATAAAGAAAAATTTTCTAAAATTTGATGAGCAACTAAAAATGGATTAACATCAAATTGAATGATATCATAGATTAGGGTTAGTGTGTCGTAAGCAAGTATGATATCTTTTACGCCTTTTATTTTTTCATTCTTTACATATTGATTGAATGCCAATAAATCCAAATCAATATCTTCTACTAGCGCTGATAATTTTTTGTATACAATAGCATGGTCTCCAAGTAATTGAATTTGAAATAATGGTCGCTGGTTTTGCATCCCTAAACTTACCATTTTCAATAAATTAATTGATTGTTTGTTCAGATATTTTCCCTGTAGCCTTATGCTTTAGAATTAATTTCTTTGTACCATAATGGGTCATCTCTTCTTTTACTAAATAATGATCGGCATCGTATTCTACTAAATGACTTTCTTTAGTTAAGCCAGTCCTGCCTCTCCAGAAATCCAATTGAACAGGTTCCCATAGTTTTGTTTTAGCCGATTTATAGGCGGCATCTAAAATACAATTCACCACATAGCCGTCGTAAAATGTTTCTTTTGGTGCTTCCCCTTTTTCAATGGAGTTGAACATATCCATGAACATATGATTGTATCCAAGTTCATTCAATTCATCGCCCACAGGGAATAACCAACCTCTATCGCTCTCTGCTTTTTCTGCAATATAGTCACCACCTTTACCGGTGGTAAACATCTCAAAGCCTGTTCTTAAAAAACTATTGATCCAAATGGTCCCTTCTGTACCCATGACTTCGTCTCTCAAATCTAAACCTCCTCTAAAAGTCCAACTCACTTCAAATTGCCCAATGGCACCGTTTTCATATTTGACTAATCCAATGGCATGATCTTCGGCCTCAATGGGTTTGACTTGCGTATCTGCCCAACACATGACTTCAATGGGTTTAATATCCTTACCAATATAAGATCTTGAAATCTCCACACAATGACAACCTAAATCTAAAATACATCCACCACCTGCTTGTTCAATATCCCAGAACCATTCACTATGCGGACCAGGATGCGTTTCGCGAGACTTAGCCCATAGTACGCGACCAATTGCACCTTCTTTCACACTTTGATTGGCTTTGATAAATTTAGGGGTGTAGACAAGATCTTCTAAGTAACCATTAAAAATGCCTGCTTCTTCCACAGCAATCAACATACGTTTTGCCTCTGCGCCATTTCGGCCAAGCGGCTTAGTGGTCATGACCGCTTTTTTATATTTGCAACACATCATCACAGCAGCTTCGTGTAAATTATTAGGTAGAGCGATACAAACAATATCTACATCTGGATGCGCAATGGCCGCTTCCATTTCGGTAGTCCAATGTGCACAGTTATAATCTGCAGCAAATTTTTTCGCTGATTCCTCACGACGTGCATAAATACTTACCACTTTGTCTTTACTTCTGTAGCCCTGTAATGCATCTGCATAAAAACGGCCAATAAACCCAGCACCTAACATTGCGATTCTCATATTTGATAGAATGAAGAATGAAAAAATATAATTAAATAATATAAATGAAAAAGCCTACCCAAGGGGATAGGCTTTTAAAATATTGAATTAAGCAGTAGCAACTTCTTTTTTCTCATTAAAGAATAAGATAAAAGCAATCAATACAGCACCTGCAATTGCTGCTGGAATCAACCAGATACTTTGCCAGTTGTGACCAGTTGCATCTACTAATTTATTTTGCTCCACAACAAATCCGCTGTAGTTAGTTCCAATGAACATACCCACCCCATAGGTAGCAAAAGTGAATAATCCTTGAGCTGCATTTTTAAAATTTTCACCCGCCTTCTTTTCTGTATACATATAACCTGTCACAAAGAAGAAGTCATAGCAAATACCGTGTAAAATAATACCTGCATACAACATCCAACTTGCATCCATATTACCATAAGCAAAACATACATAACGTAGTATCCATGCAGTAATACCAACAATCAACATATTTTTAACGCCAATTTTATTGAATAAGAATGGGATGGCTAAAATAAAAATGGCTTCTGACATTTGACCCATCGTCATTTTCCCTGCTACATTATCTAATCCAACTTCATTTAAGAAAGGGTTGGCAAATCCATAATAAAAAGATAAAGGAATACAAATAGCAATTGCAGAAATAAAGAATACTAAGAAAGATTTATTCTTCAATAACACAAATGCATCTTTTCCTAAAATAGCACCCATAGAAGAAGGCGTTCCTGCTGCTTTTGGAGGTGTATTTGGCAAAGCAAAACTTAATAGACCAAGCGCTGCAGAAATACCAGCAGCAACAATAAAAGTCTCCTCGGTTTTTTCAATACCCAATTGGCTAATCACCAAACCAGCTGCAATCCAACCTAAGGTTCCGAATACGCGAATCCAAGGGAATTGTTTTCCTGGATCTGTCATTTGTGCAAATGCGACACTATTACTTAAAGCAATCGTTGGCATGTATAGTAAAGAGTACACAAGGATCACCCAATAAAAACTATTGTTATCTACTTTAGTGGCGAAAAATAATAAAGCGGCACCTAGAATATGCAATACACCCATAATTTTTTGAGCAGCAAAATAGCGATCCGCAATCATGCCTACAAAGAAAGGAGATATGATGGTCGCAATTGCACCAGCACCATATGCAGCACCAATGGCTACCCCTGATGCACCTAATTTCTCACCCATGTAGGTGCCCATTGTTACATACCAAGCACCCCAAATATAATATTGGAGAAACATCATTAAAGAGAGCAATACACCTGTTTTTAATTTCATAGGTTTTATTTTAGTCGTCGTTTATTTTTAGCTTATTCAATATACAAACTATATTGTAAAAAGGACACAATAAAGGGTTTAAAATTCATTATAATACGTCATATCCAGACATAAAAAAGCCCTGTTTAACTATTCGAACAGGGCTTTTTTTTATTTAAGTTAAACTAGGCGTCAAGCGCTTGAAGGATATCATTCAGGATATCTTCCTCATGTTCTAAGCCAACTGAAATTCTAATGAGTCCTGGGGTAATTTTAAGGGCTTGTCTTTCTGCTTCGGAAAGTTTAGAATGGGTGGTACTAGCTGGGTGAGAAGCGATACTTCTACTATCTCCAAGATTTGCAGTTAAGGAAAGCATTTTTAAATGATTTAAAAATTGTTGTCCTGCTTCCAATCCACCTTTTAATTCAAAGCAAACAATACCGCCACCATCTTTCATTTGTTTGATAGCAATAGCATGTTGTGGATGGGATTTAAGGAAAGGATATTTTACAAAATTAATTTTCGCATGCCCTTCTAATTTTTGTGCTATCGAAAAAGCCGACTTGCTATGTCTTTCCATTCTTACTTCTAAGGTTTCCAAACTTTTACTCAATACCCATGCATTGAAAGGGGATAGGGATGGTCCTGTATTTCTGCAGAATAAATAAATTTCATGAATCAAATCTTTTCTACCGACTACTGCACCACCCAATACACGTCCTTGTCCATCAATCCATTTGGTGGCAGAATGCACCACAATGTCTGCGCCTAGATCAATGGGTGTTTGACCAATTGGCGTAGCAAAACAATTGTCTACATTTAAAATGATATTATGTTTTTTAGCAATCTTACTAATCATTGCAATATCTAACACTTCTAATCCCGGATTAGTAGGGCTCTCCAAATAAATCATTTTTGTATTCGGTTGTATCGCTGCTTCCCATTCAGCTGCAGTCGCACCTGCCGAAACGTAACCAAATTCAATTCCATATTTAGGAAGATACTTAGTCACCACATTATGAGTGCTACCAAAAACAGCATTACAAGATAAAAGATGGTTTCCTTTTTTTAACAAGGCCATGAATGAACCAAATACGGCACTCATTCCACTCGCCGTTGCAAAGCCTGCTTCTGCATGCTCCAATACCGCCAAACGATCCACAAACTCTTGCACATTCGGGTTAGAGAAACGACTATAAATATTAGCATCCGATTCGTCTGCAAATGCAGCGCGCATGGTCTCTGCTTCATCAAAACAAAAACTACTAGTTAAATACAAAGGGCTGGAGTGTTCACCCTCAGCAGTTCTTTCAATTTGTGTGCGTATTAATTTAGACTGATCGTGTTTCATGAATGCATAATAAAAAATTATAAAATAACAACCTCCCAAGTGATCGTTGCACCAGCTGCTCTTAAAGTAGCTGCCACTGAACAATATTTATCAATAGACAAAGCACAAGCTTTTTCTGCTTTTTCTTTTGTCATAGATCCTTTTAATTTAAAAACAATATGGATGGTTTCCCATAAAGCGGGTTCCTTACCTTCGGCACGTTCCCCACTAATTTCCATTTCATAATGTTCAATGGTTTCTTTTTGTTTATTCAAAATCATCACTAGATCCACGCCACTACATCCACCTAATGCACTTAATAAAGCCTGCATTGGTCTTACGCCATTGCCATGACCACCTTGTTCTTCTGGAATATCCATTGTCATCAACTGACCAGTTTCGTCCAAGGTTTGAAATTGATAATCGTTATCGGTGCGTTTAAGTGTGATCGTTGCCATTTGATTGATTTGTGTCTTGCAAAGGAATTATAAATATTGTACCTTTGCAAAGGTAATTCAAATAGCCACTTAGTTAGCACAAGAAAGCGATAAAATGGACCCAGTCATTTATAAATACCATCAACCTTTTACCCTAGAATCCGGTATTAGTTTGCCAAAGCTCAAAATAGCCTACCATTATTACGGGGAATATACGTTAGGTAAAAAAGTAGCTTGGGTTTGTCATGCGCTTACAGCCAATTCCGATGTGGCTGATTGGTGGAAAGGCTTTGTGGGGGAGGATGCCATCATCAATCCCAATGATTACTTTATTGTTTGTGCGAATATCATTGGTTCGTGTTATGGAACCACAGGACCATTGAGTGTAGACGACTTAGATGCATCCACCAGCTTTGATCAATTTCCAATGATCACCATTCGTGATATGGTGAAGGCGCACATTTTATTGAGACAACATTTAGGTATTGAAAAAATTGACCTTTTATTAGGTGGAAGCATGGGTGGATACCAAGCTTTAGAATGGGCTATGATGGAACCTTCTGTCATTCAGAGCATGTTTTTGATCGCTACATCACCTTCAGAAAGTGCCTGGGGTGTTGCAGTTCACACAGCACAAAGATTGGCAATTGAAGCAGATGGCACATGGAAGGAAGCCAATCCAAATGCAGGTGCAAAAGGATTAAAAGCGGCAAGGGCGATTGGGATGTTGACCTATCGTAACTATGGTATTTTTCAAGAAAAACAAACCGATGCTGATCCAGAAAAAATGGATGATTTCAAAGCATCATCTTATATTAATTATCAAGGGGATAAATTAGTGAATCGATTTAATGCATATAGTTATTGGTTACTCACAAAGTCGATGGATAGTCACCACCTTGCGCGAGGTCGTGGGGGAGATTTAAAAGCTAGCTTGGCATCTATACAAACACCAACTTTAGTTGTAGGTATAAATAGTGATATTTTATGTCCATTGGACGAACAAAAATTCATGGAGGACCATATGCCAAATGCTACTTTGGTGGCGATTGATTCCATGTATGGGCATGATGGATTTATAATTGAAACTGCACAAATTACAACACATTTAAAAGCTTGGCTCAATAGCTTAATTTAATCTTATAAACATTACAATAAATAAATTTGACTATGGGAATTTTAAGACAATTTGGAGAGTACTTATTCATTAAAAAAAGAGATCCAGATCAACCAAGAACACAATGGATGAAATACATGCATGGCATGAATCGAATTTCATTATTGATTTTTATATTCGCTATCCTGTTTACTTTATTCAGGGTATTTATTCTGCCGCTTTTAAAATAAAGTGACGAGCATCAAAGTATAGCAATCCTTTATTTTTTATTCAGTGTCTCCTGAATAATCTTAGCTGCAATTTCTGTGGCTTTGTGTCCAGTAGTCAATGCTTGTTTTAGCGCTGCATAATCTGCTTTGATAGCAGCTTGTCTTGTAGGGTCTTCCAATAATTTTTTTAATTCAATCGCTAAATTGCTGGTTGTTAATTCTTCTTGTATTAATTCCTTCACCACTTCCTTGTCCATAATTAAATTGACCAATGCAATAAATTTAATTTTGACAAATCGTTTTGCCAATGCTAAAGTAATTGGGTTGCCTTTATAACAAACAATTTCTGGCACATTTAATAATGCGGTTTCTAAAGTGGCAGTCCCACTTGTGACCAATGCGGCTTTACTATGTTGTAAAATGGCGTAAGTGTTTGCAGCAACCACATGCACATTGGGTAAATTAGGAATAAGTGCATTGAACCAAGTAGAATCAATACCCGGTGCTTGTGCAACTACAAAATGTTCATTCGGAAATGCCTTTGCAACAGAAAGCATAATCGGTAATTTTTTTTGAATCTCTTGCTGACGACTACCAGGTAATAATGCAATCAATGCTTGCCCTTGTAATTGAGGAATGGGATGTGCTAATAGTTCAAGTGCATCTATCACTTCCATCAATGGATGACCAATATAATCTACCTCCCAATCCCATCTATCTTTAAAATATTGTTTTTCAAAAGGGAGGATGCATAATAAACGGTCAATCGATGCGCGCATGGCAGGCACTCTGTTTTCTTTCCATGCCCATACTTGAGGTGCGATAAAATACACCACTTTCAAACCTTTTTCTTTAGCCCATTTTGCAATGCGTAAGTTAAAGCCAGGGTAATCGATACAAATTAAAACGTCTGGTTCAAATGCGGTGATGTCTTTTTTACAGAATGCAATATTGGATAAGATGGTGTTTAAATTCATTAGTACTTCCACAAATCCCATGAAAGCGAGGCTGCGATAATGTTTCACAAGATGTCCTCCGGCCGATTGCATTAAATCTCCTCCCCAACATTGTATGCTTGCTGCAGGGTCATTTTTAAAAATGGCTTTGATTAAATTAGAACCGTGTAAGTCGCCGCTAGCTTCGCCAGCTATGATATAGTATTTCATCTATAAAAACCATTTAATTGCAATAGCCGCTATTGCATAAATACAGGTGGTAAAAAATATGCCTTTCGCAGTTTTGTCAATATGTTTTTGAAAAAAGAATGTCAAAGCAGCTGCGTTTAATAAAAGTGATACACTGATCATGGCGGAGAGGATGGATTTTTGACTTGCCAATAAGTCTAAAAAGGTTTCCAAAGGCACCATGTTAAACTTCCATTGATAGAATCCAGCAAAACCAAGAAAGGGAAGTGCTAAACCAATGAGGACGCCAATAATATAATTATCTTTCTCTAATTGCATTGGTTTACCATTTCCATTTTTTACTTAATTGCACTCTTAGTGCATGGTTGGTCAAATCAAATTGAACAGGCACCACGCTTACATAATTGTTTTTAAGCGCCCATACATCGGTTTCTTTTGACTTATCAAAGTTCACAAATTCACCTGTAAGCCAATAATATTTTTTACCATGAGGATCTGTACGCTCTACAAATTTCTCATCATATTTAGCATAAGCTTGTTTGCAAATTTTAATGCCCTTAATCGTCTTGGTTGCCACTTTAGGAATATTCACATTCAAGCATAAGTGTTTGTCTAATTTTTTATCTGCCAACACATGTTCTACAATGATGCGGGCATAATGGCTCGCTGCAGTAAAATCGGCATCATTACCAAGGTCTAATAAACTAAAACCAATACTAGGGATACTTTCAATGGAGGCTTCTAAAGCCGCAGACATCGTTCCAGAATAAATCACATTAATAGAATGATTCGCTCCGTGGTTGATGCCACTAAGACAAATGGTTGGCTTACGATGTAATACTTTATCTACAGCTAATTTTACACAGTCTACAGGAGTGCCACTACAAGAATAAGCTTCTACGGTAGGATCGTCTTCCCAATGCACTTTGGTCAATCTTAAATGTTGACCTAATGTAATGGCATGACCCATACCGCTTTGAGGTTTATCTGGAGCAACCACCACCACTTTTCCTAATCCTTGAACGGCTTTTACCAGTGCGTGTATGCCAGGGGCACCGATACTATCATCGTTGGTAATTAAGATAACGGGTTGATCCTTTTTTACTTTAGCCATGCTGCAAGTTACCAAGAAGGGGAATGGCCTCAAAAAAAGAAATTGCTAAATAAATTTGGAAAAACTAAAATAATTAGTAAATTGCACTAAAATTATTAGTTATGTCATACGCAGGTAAGAATTTAAAAT
>CAMCHR010000028.1 GCA_945874755.1 Chitinophaga pinensis | reverse complement strand
ATTAACCGAGATGGGCCTAAAAAATATAGCACAAACTGTCATTCAAATGGCATCGGGGGAGCAATTGGAAGCCCATGCGCAGGCTGTGGCAATTAGAGTGAAAGAAATAGAATCAAAAATGTAATTTTAAGGACGAATTAAATTTGAACCATGGCATTTGATTTAAATAAATTGATTAGGTCAAATATTAAAACATTAAAGCCTTATTCTTCTGCAAAGGATGAATACACAGGTGATGCTAAAATTTTATTGGATGCCAACGAAAATAGTTTGGGGTCGCCATTAACGAAATGGTATAACAGGTATCCTGATCCATATCAAAGACAATTAAAAGAAAAATTAGCTTTTGTAAAACAAATTGCAGTTAATCAAATATTCATTGGCAACGGTAGTGACGAATGCATCGATATTTTATTTAGAACTTTTTGCGAACCTGGGAAAGACAATATCATTATGTGTCCTCCTACTTATCCTATGTATGAGGTAAGTGCGAATATCAATGATATTAGAGTACAGAATGCACCTCTATTATTGGACTACCAACTCAATGTGGCTCATATTGAACAATTGGTGAATGTGCACACTAAAATTATTTGGATTTGTTCGCCTAATAATCCAACAGGTAACTCATTAGACCGAATTGATATTGAAACCATTTTAAATCATTTTGATGGCATTGTGGTGATTGATGAAGCCTATATTAATTTTTCAAAACAAAAGTCATTTGTTCAATCCCTGATAGACTATCCAAACCTAGTGGTCTTGCAAACATTGAGTAAGGCATGGGGATTGGCTGGCCTCAGATTAGGCATGTGTTTTGCGAGTCCAGATATCATTGGCTACATGAACAAAGTAAAAGCGCCTTATAATATCAATATTGTAACACAAGAATTAGCATTGCAAGCTTTAGAAGAAGTGGGCCAAGTGAACGATATAATCCAACTTTTGGTTGATATGCGTAATGCACTAGCCCAAGTGATTGCATCTATGCCACATGTGATTCAGGTATTCCCTTCGGATACCAATTTTATTTTAGTAAAAATTCCGCATGCAAGAAAACTTTACGAATACTTAATGTCTAAAGGCATTATTGTAAGAGATCGGTCTGCATTAGAATTGTGTGAAGATAGTCTTAGGATCACAGTGGGTACGGAACAAGAAAATACTTTACTGGTAGATGCGATGTATGAATGGATAACCAATACTTTTGAATAACTTTAAACTAATATATTTTAAATAAATCAATCATCATGTATAAATTAAGCAACGTATTATTGGCTTGTGTATTTGCGCTTTCAGTCAACGCACAAGAGAATGCAGGATTAAGATTACCTGCTGGATTTTCTGCAACTTTATTTGCAGATCAAATTGGTACTGCAAGACATATCACTATCAATGACAAAGGGGTATTGTTTGCCAAATTAAATAATGCAAATAAGGCAGGTCAAAGTATAGTGCGTATGGAAGATGCCAATGGAGATGGTATTGCAGAAAAAATAAGTGGATGGGGAAAATATGGCGGAACAGGTATTTTTGTGAAAGGGAATCAGTTGTATGCAAGCTCTGATGACGCGGTATATTTGTATCAATTAGATGCAAATGGTGAAGTGACCAATCCTACTGCGCCTAAAACTATCATTCAAAATTTACATAGCAGAAGACAACATGCTTCTAAATCAATCACGCTAGATCCTCAAGGAAATATCTATGTGAATATTGGTGCTTATTCTAATGCTTGTCAAGAAAAAGACAGATCAGTTGGATCTAAGGGTATGATGCCTTGTCCAATTTTAGATTCTGCTGGTGGTGTTTGGAAATTTGATGGCAGCAAAGAAAATCAATCTTATGCACAAGGTAAAAGATATGCAACAGGTTTAAGAAATGTCATTGGTTTAGATTGGAACAATCAAACGAATAGTTTATTTGTCACACAACATGGCCGCGATCAGTTGAATACTTTTTATCCAACGATGTATACCGATGCTCAAAATGCAGATTTACCTGCAGAAACCATGTATGAAATGAAAGAAGGGGACGATGCCGGATGGCCTTATGTGTATTACGACCCATTCCAAAAGAAAAAAATACTTTCTCCTGAATATGGTGGAGATGGAAAATTAGAAGGTGGCAAAAATGCACTTGATCCTTTGGTTGCTTTCCCAGCACATATGGCACCAATGGCATTGTTATTTTACAAAGGCAATCAATTCCCAGCTAAATATAAAGAAGGTGCATTTATTTCTTTTCATGGTTCTTGGAATAGAGCACCATTGCCTCAAGAAGGCTATTTTGTTGCTTTCGTACCATTTAAAAATGGCAAGCCCTCTGGCGAATGGGAAATTTTTGCCAATGGATTTGCTGGAGCAGATAATAATAAAAGTCCAAGAGGTGCGAAAGCAAGACCTTGTGGTTTAGCAGAAGGTCCTGATGGAAGTTTGTATGTAAGTGATGATAGCAAGGGTGCAATTTTTAAAATTAGTTTTAATAAATAAGTATGCAAAAAATGCAATTTAAAATAGTTAGCTTGATTATAGTAGCCTTGTTTTATTGTGTTCAGGGGAATGCGCAAAATATGCAAAAGGGTAAAAAAATTTATGAGACTAGATGTCTTGCTTGTCACCAAGCAGATGGTGGAGGCGTGCCAAACATGAATGCCCCACTTGATGCCGCTTCCAATGTGGTTGGAAAAGACATAGCCAGATTGGTGCGTATCATCCGCTACGGATACAACGAACGTATTGCACTAGACGGTTTTTATTATAGCAATGCCATGACAGCTAGTCCAGACTTAAAAGACAATGAATTGGCAGATTTGTTGACCTATATTAGAAACAGTTGGTCCAATAAAGCAAGTGCAATTACAATTGCTCAGGTGCAGGCCGCTAAAAAGAAGAAATAAAAATAAAAGTAAAAGTAAAAATAAAAGATGCGACCAATTTTATTCATTGACAGAGATGGGGTTGTCTTAGAAGAACCAGCTACTGATTTTCAGATTGACCATATTGATAAGACCATTTTTGTACCTGGCGCAATTTCCAACATGCAAAAAATAGCCAATGAATTTGGCTATTATAAAGTGATGGTGACCAATCAGGATGGATTAGGTACGGATGCTTTTCCTACATCGATATTCCAACCTATTCAGGACTTAATGCTGCGCACTTTGAAAGGCGAAGGCTTTGTGTTTGATGAAATGTTGATTGATACCACCTTCGCCAAAGACAATGCAGCCACCAGAAAGCCTGGAACAGGTTTGGTCAAGCATTTGATGAACGATACAAAATTTGACTTAAGTATTTCTTATGTGATTGGTGACCGTTGGTCGGATATTGAATTGGCAAAATATATAGGATGTAAAGCCATCTATTTAAAATCCAACTTGCATCCTCTAACAGCAGAACAAGAAATTTCATTAAGACCTTTTATTGCTTATGAAGCAAACAATTGGGAAGAGATTTATCAGTTTTTGAAATTAGGATTGAGAACTGTCGTGCATGAGCGAAATACCAAAGAAACTAAAATTCATATTGAATTGAATTTAGATGGGAAGGGCGAAGCAACTATCCATACAGGACTTGGATTCTTTGATCATATGTTAGAACAAATTGCAAGACATGGTGCTTTGGATATGCAAATTCAATGCGACGGAGATTTACATATTGACGAGCACCATACCATTGAAGATGTGGGGATTGCTTTAGGGGAGGCTTTCGCAAAAGGATTGGTGGACAAAAGAGGAATGGAAAGATATGGCTTTGCGATACCAATGGACGAGGCCGAAGCAAAAGTCTTGATTGATTTTGGTGGAAGAAATTGGATCGTTTGGGACGCAGAGTTTAAACGAGAAAAAATTGGGGAAATGCCAACCGAGATGTTTTTCCACTTTTTCAAATCCTTTAGTGATGCGGCCAAAGCCAATATCAATATAAGTTGTAAGGGAGAGAATGAACACCATAAGATCGAAGCCATCTTTAAAGCCTTTGCTAAAGCCATCAAAATGGCTGTGAAGCGAAACCCTGCCAGCGATGCATTGCCTAGCACCAAGGGGGTCATATAAACTTAAGATTCAATAGCCCATTCACAGAGGTTTTTTTGGTTTAAGATACCGAATACCTTAAATTTGTACTCGAATGAAAACAATAAACAATTTTTGGTGGTGGCATACAAACTCCGTTGGGGTATTGTAATGTCGTGACGATAATTGTCAAGCTATACATCAACCCCGACAGGATCTGTCGGGGTTTGTTTTTTTAACGAATGACTGAACTAAGAAATTAAGATGAAAAAAATATTTTTACAAACGGAGGTGACTACAATGTTAGCCGATACATTTACACCAGTTGGCATTTACCTTCGATTGAGAGATCGATTCAGGGATACGATATTATTAGAGAGCACAGATTCACATGCTGCTGATAATAGTTATTCATTCATTGGGGTGAATGCCATTGGCGGGATTGAAATATCAAATTTAAATGAAATTGAATTTAAATATCCAAAGCAAGAGCCTCAAAAAGAATTGATTCAAAAAGTGCAGGATGCGCCTGATCGGATTTGGGCCTATATGCAACATTTTGAGATGCAGGCATCCACTCAAAAAGAAACCGCTTTTGCACAGGGCTTATATGGCTATACCACTTACGACGCCATCCCATTTTTCGATAAAATTGAATTTAAGGCAGGCGCGCCAGTGATCCCATTGATGCGTTATCGTTTATACCAATACGTGATTGCATTCAATCATTTTAAAGACGAATTATATATTTGTGAAAATAAAATAGAGGGCATCGACTCTGAATTAGACGCATTAATATCTTGCATTAAACATAAAGATGTACCTCAATATCCATTTAGTATTGTAGGGGCCGAATCATCTAACTATACCGATGAAGCCTATCGTGCTGCTGTTCAAAAAGGGGTACAACATTGTTTGCGTGGAGATGTGTTTCAGATTGTGTTAAGTAGAAGGTTTCAACAACAATTTGGTGGAGATGAATTCAATGTATATAGAACTTTAAGAAGCATTAATCCTTCTCCTTATTTATTCTTTTTTGATTATGGGGATTATAAATTAATGGGTTCTTCTCCAGAAGCTCAAATCATTATCAAAGAAGGTAAAGCGGTGGTGCATCCTATTGCTGGAACGTTCAAAAGATCTGGCGACGAAGCCGTAGACGCAGAAAGAACAAAAGCTTTATTGGATGATCCAAAAGAGAATGCAGAACATGTGATGTTAGTTGATTTAGCGAGAAACGATTTAAGTAGGGTTTGTACCGAAGTGCGTGTGAAACATTTTCGACAAGTACATTATTATAGTCATGTGATTCATTTAGTGAGTGAGGTAGAAGGCAAGGTGGCTAAAGCCGCCAATCCATTTCATTTAATTGCAAAAACTTTTCCTGCGGGCACTTTGAGTGGTGCGCCAAAATTTAAAGCAATGCAATTAATAGACGGTATTGAGCCAACTAAAAGGTCTTACTATGGAGGTTGTATCGGTTTTGTAGGCTTTAACGGCAGTTGCAATCAAGCCATCATGATTCGTACTTTCTTGAGTAGGCAAAATACCTTGACCTATCAAGCAGGTGCCGGGGTAGTGGCAGCAAGTGACCCAGAAAGTGAATTACAGGAAGTGAACAATAAATTGAATGCATTAAAGATGGCTATTGTAATGGCTGAAAAAATTTAAAATAGATTTGATGAAAATATTAGTATTTGATAATTACGATTCATTCACTTATAACTTGGTTCAACTAATTAAGGAGCATTCTGATGCTTCGGTGGATGTATTCAGGAACGACGAAATTCCTTTGGAAGCGGTGAAGGTCTATGACAAAATTTTATTATCACCTGGTCCAGGCATTCCATCTGAATCGGGGTTACTCATCCCTCTAATTCAGGAATACGCGGCAACGAAATCTATTTTAGGTATTTGTTTAGGACAGCAAGCGATTGCAGAAGCCTTTGGAGGCAGTTTAACCAATCTTGCAAAAGTGTATCATGGTATTGCAACGCCTGTTGAACTAATGGGAGATTCAATTTTATTTGAAGGGCTTCCAAAAACTTTTCAGGTTGGTAGATACCATAGTTGGGTAGTGAACGAAAATGACTTACCTGCCGAATTAAAAATCACTTCTAAAGATGCAGATGGTTATATCATGTCCTTAGAACATACTACCTATGATGTAAAAGGAGTGCAATATCATCCGGAAAGTATTTTAACGCCCGAAGGTGCGAAGATCATTGGTAATTGGTTGAAAAACTAATAAAATAATTAGATGAAAAAGATTTTACAATATTTATTTGAACATAAAACTTTGAGTCGAGCCACTGCAAAGGAGGTCTTGGTTCAGATAGCGCAAGGTGGATACAATGAACACGAAGTGACATCCTTTGTAACCGTTTTCTTAATGCGAAGTATTACCATTGACGAATTAATGGGTTTTAGGGATGCATTACTTTCCCTTGCAGTACCATTGAATTTAGGCATAGACAATGCAATAGATATAGTAGGAACTGGTGGAGACGGCAAAGACACATTTAATATATCTACATTGGCCTGTTTTATTGTGGCAGGTGCTGGGCAACCAGTCGTGAAACACGGCAACTATGGCGCGTCTAGTGTAAGCGGCTCGTCCAATGTGATGGAACAACTAGGGTATGTTTTTAAAAATGACGAAGTAGCATTGGCCAAAGAAGTGAAGGAAGCTGGGATTTGTTTTTTACATGCACCTTTGTTTCACCCAGCATTAAAAACAGTGGGTCCAATTAGAAGGAATATTGGACTTAGAACTTTCTTCAATATGCTTGGTCCTATTGTGAATCCAGCAAAGCCAGCCTATCAATTGATTGGGGTGTATAATTTAGAGATGGCAAGATTATACAATTATGCCATGCAATCCTTAGGGAATGAATTTACATTGATCCATAGTTTGGATGGGTATGACGAAATTTCATTGACCTCTGATACTAAAATCATTTCCAATAAAGGGGAGTATATTATGACACCTTATCAATTAGGCAAGCGTAAAGTATTTCCTGAAGAATTGTATGGAGGCAATACAGTAGAAGCGGCGGCTGAAATATTTAAAAAAATTATCCAAGGAAAGGGAAGCTGGTCACAAAATGCAGTGGTACTAGCCAATGCAGCCATGGCGCTACAAGTAACCGGACAATTTGAAAACTATGAAGCAGCTTTTCAGGCTGCTGTAAAGAGTTTAGAATCTGGCGCTGCCAATAATTGCTTAAATCAATTAATCAGTTTGCAGAAATGAGTACAAATATTCTAGCTAAAATTGTCGATCATAAAAAAATCGAAGTGGCCGAAAGGAAAACGCAAATGAGCATTGCGCAATTAGAAGCCATGCCATTGTATCATCAAGGGGGCCATTCATTGAAATTAAATTTATTGAATCCATCTTTGACTGGCATCATTGCAGAATTTAAAAGACAATCACCATCTAAAGGCGTGATCAATGATATGGCATCTGTGGCCGATGTAGCGAATGCCTATACCCAATTTGGGGCAGCAGGTATTTCGGTATTAACAGACAAGACATTTTTTGGCGGAACCATAGATGATTTGAGTATTGCAGTAAAAAATCCAATACCAGTATTAAGAAAAGAATTTATAATTGATGAATTTCAATTAATAGAAGCAAAAGCCTATGGTGCTTCGGTGATCTTATTGATTGCAGCTTGTTTAAGTCCAGAGGCTACGCATGCTTTAGCCAAATTTGCAAAAAGCCTTGGATTGGAAGTGTTGTTAGAGATTCATGACGCAACCGAGCTTGGTCATATTTCGGAAGCAGTGGATTTTGTAGGGATCAACAATAGAAGTTTAAAATCATTTGAAGTCAATATTGAACATAGTTTAGAATTGAAGCATCAATTACCAAAAAGCATCTTAAGTATTGCCGAAAGTGGTATTTATAGTGTAGAGACTTTTCAATTATTGAAAAAAGAAGGCTTTGATGGATTTTTAATGGGAGAGTATTTTATGAAGCAAGCAAATCCTGCTGCTGCGTTTGAAGCATTTGTTAGATCAATTAAAACGGATAACAATGCAGATTAAAGTATGTGGCATAACAAATTTAGAACAAGCAACCGCATTGCAAGCAATGGGGGTGCACTATATTGGTTTTATTTTTTATCCAGCATCAAAGCGCTATGTGTTAGAAAATTTAAGCTTAAATGATTTGGCCAATTTTAAACCAACAGGTGTCAAAAAAGTGGGGGTATTTGTGAATGAGCCATTGGAAAAATTATTAGAAATAGTTCAAGCCGCTGGTTTGGATCTAGTGCAATTGCACGGAGATGAAAGTCCGGAATATTGTGCCGCAGTGCGTCAAAAAGTAGAGACGATTAAAGTATTTAGAGTGGGTGCAGCTGAGCCAGATTTTGCAGCCTATGAAGCAGTGGTAGATTATTTCTTATTTGACACTGATAGCGCATTGTATGGGGGAACGGGACAGCATTTTAATTGGGAATTAATCAAAGGGTCAACCATTCCTAAACCATTTTTTTTGAGCGGAGGGATTGGTCCTAATGATATACAAGGGGTACAGGTAATGGAAAAAACAAAAGCAGGTAAAACATTACTTGCTTTGGATATCAATAGTCAATTTGAAATAACACCAGGGGTTAAAAATTTAGAAAAAATAAAAATCTTTATCAATGCATTTATTTAATGAATTAACCAATTATCAGCAACCAACTGAGGAAGGCTATTATGGGCAGTATGGTGGAGCGTATATTCCTGAAATGCTGTACAGCAATGTGGAGACATTGAAAAATCAGTACTTGCAGATCATGGATGATCCTGCTTTTAAAGCAGAGGTAGCTGCCTTATTGAAGGATTATGTGGGTCGACCAACGCCATTATTTTATGCAGAAAGATTAAGCGCCGAAATTGGTGCTAAAATTTATTTAAAGCGTGAAGACCTTTGTCATACTGGTGCACATAAAATTAATAACACCGTTGGTCAAATTATTTTAGCGCAAAGATTGGGCAAAAAGAAAATCATTGCAGAAACTGGTGCTGGTCAACATGGTGTGGCTACGGCAACTGTTTGTGCGTTAAAGGGGATGGAATGTGTGGTGTATATGGGTGAAAAAGATATTGAGCGACAAGCGCCCAACGTGGCAAGAATGAAAATGCTGGGTGCGACAGTGGTGCCTGCTAAAAGTGGAAGCAAGACTTTAAAAGATGCCACCAATGAAGCTATACGTGCATGGATCAATGAACCTGATACCACACATTATATCATTGGTAGTGTTGTAGGACCGCATCCTTATCCAGACATGGTCGCTCGTTTTCAAAGCGTAATTAGTGCAGAAATGCGCACGCAATTAAAAGCAGTCACCGGATCTGCATTACCAACACATGTGGTGGCCTGTGTAGGTGGTGGTAGTAATGCTGCTGGCGCTTTTTATCATTATTTAAATGAACCAACTGTGGAGCTAGTCGCTGTAGAAGCTGCTGGACATGGCGTGCATTCTGGTATGAGTGCAGCTACTACGCAATTAGGTAGCACAGGCATTTTGCATGGTAGTAAAAGTATTGTCATGCAAACCAAGGATGGACAGGTGGTAGAACCACATAGTATTTCTGCGGGATTAGATTATCCAGGCATTGGGCCATTGCATGCTTTTTTATACGCATCTAAACGAGGTACATTCATGAGTGCAACAGATGAAGCGGCACTTCAATGGGCCTTTCATTTATCCGAAATAGAAGGGATTATTCCAGCTTTAGAAACAGCGCATGCATTTGCAGTCTTACCCGAAATGAATTTAAAACTAACAGACGTGGTGATTGTTTGTTTGAGTGGTAGAGGTGATAAAGACTTAGCGACTTATATGCAAGCAATGGATATGAAATAAAAAATAAATACGGATGCATTTGAATGATGCGTCTTGAAAAATAAATATTATGTCAAGGTTATCGGAATTATTTGAACAAAAAAATAAGCGTGTCTTAAATGTGTATTGCACTGCAGGCTATCCTCATTTAAATAGCACAATGGAAGTGATGGAAAGCTTGCAAAAAAATGGCGCAGATATCATTGAATTAGGTATGCCCTATAGCGATCCACTCGCCGACGGCGAAGTGATTCAAAATAGCAGCCTTATTGCACTTAATAATGGCATGACTATTGATGCCTTATTTGAGCAATTGGAAAAGATGCGTCCATCCATTCATATTCCAGTGGTGTTGATGGGCTATATGAATCCTATTTTACAATATGGCTTGGAGGATTTTTGTAAAAAAGCAAAATCAGTGGGCGTGGATGGTTTAATCTTACCCGATCTGCCTTTGTTTGAATTTGAACAAGTATATGGCGCAACAATTAAATCGAATGATTTAGACTTCATCTTTCTAGTCACGCCTGAAACACCAGAAACAAGATTAAGGAAATTGGATAGTTTAAGTTCTGGATTTTTATATGCAGTGAGTTCGTCTGCAACGACTGGAACGGATAAAGATTTTACTAAAGTTGCTATGTACTTGGAAAGATTAAAATCAATGCAATTAAAAAATCCATTCTTAGTAGGATTTGGGATCAAGGATAAAGCGAGTTTTGATGCGGTGAATGTTTTTGCAAATGGCGCCATCATTGGTTCTGCATACATACAAGCTTTGTCTAAAGAAAAGGATGTGGAAACGACTACAAAAACTTTTTTAGAGGGGGTTTTAAGCAACTAAAGCATAAATATAAAATGAACCTAACGATCGTACAATACAATGCAGGCAATATCCAGTCTGTGCTTTACGCCCTAGAAAGACTAGGTGTTGCAGCGACAGTGACAGATGATCCGGCTTTGATTCAAGCTTCAGACAAAGTGATTTTTCCTGGAGTAGGCGAAGCGAGTACTGCGATGGCTTATTTGAAGGAAAGAAATTTAGACCAAATCATTGTTGCATTGAAACAACCCGTTTTGGGAATATGTCTAGGCATGCAATTGATGTGCAAGCACTCTGCAGAAAATGATACCAACTGTTTGGGTATTTTTGATGAGCAGGTATTGGCATTCAAAGCAACTGAAAAGACAAATAAAGTGCCACAGATGGGTTGGAATAACATAAAGCATTTAAGAACTGATTTATTCATTGGGGTGCCAGAAAATAGCTTTGCCTATTTTGTACATGGTTATTATGCTGGACTAGGGACAGGTACAATTGCTACCACCAATTATATCCAGGAATATAGCAGTGGGTTGCAAAAAAATAATTTTTATGGGGTGCAATTTCATCCAGAAAAGTCTGCAGCAGTTGGGGAACAAATTATTCAAAATTTTCTATCCCTAAAATCTTAAACATATGCAAATTATTCCAGCAATCGATATCATAGAAGGTAAATGCGTTCGATTAACAGAAGGGGATTATGCCCAAAAGAAAATCTATAACGAAGATCCATTAGAAGTAGCAAAACAATTTGAAGGAGTTGGTTTAATGCGTTTACATTTAGTGGATTTAGATGGCGCTAAAGCAGGCAAGGTTATCAATTGGAAAGTGCTCGAAAAAATAGCCAATAAAACTGGTTTAGTAATTGATTTTGGCGGAGGCATCAAAACAGAAGCGACTTTAAAAACTGTACTTGACACAGGAGCGACTTACGCCACCATAGGTAGCCTTGCAGTAAAGGAAAGCGCTATTTTTGAGCAATGGATTGAGCGTTTTGGAGCGCAGATTTTTATGTTGGGTGCAGATGTATATGAAGAGAAAATTGCAGTAGGAGGATGGCTTGAAAAAACAAACATAGATGTCTATGAATTTATTGGATCTTATATGAACAAAGGGGTCACGCAATTATTTTGTACAGATATCCAAAAAGACGGAAAATTAGAAGGTCCATCTATTGAACTTTATAAAAAAATCCTTCAACAGTATCCAAGTTTACAATTGATTGCAAGTGGAGGTGTCAGTCAAATAAAAGATTTAGAGGAGCTAAGAACCATTGGATGTTCTGCTGCCATAGTAGGTAAAGCGATTTATGAAAATAAAATAAGCTTACAAGAGCTTTCAACATTTTAAAATCAATATTTATTCATCCACTTAAAAGTGGGCCCGATATAAAATTATGCTAACAAAACGAATCATACCTTGTTTGGATATTAAAGACGGACGTACTGTGAAAGGCGTGAACTTTGAGCAAATCAGGGATGCCGGTGATCCAATTGAGTTGGCCGCATTGTATGCAAGTCAAGGTGCAGATGAATTGGTTTTTTTAGACATCACTGCTACTGTTGAACAAAGAAAAACTTTGAGCGCATTGGTGCATAAAATTGCACACCACATCAATATTCCATTCACGGTGGGAGGAGGCATTAAAACAGAAGCCGATGTACGTGTATTATTGCAAAATGGTGCGGACAAAATTGCTATCAATACGGCAGCATTTTTAGATCCTATTACCATCAATCGATTTGCAAAGCAGTTTGGGAGTCAATGTATTGTATTAGCGATTGATGCAAAATGTGAAGCAGACAATCTATGGTATGTGTATTTAAATGGAGGCAGGACTAAGACAGACAAATTGGTAGTAGATTGGGCAAAAGAAGCGGTGGATTTGGGTGTAGGAGAAATTTTATTAACTTCTATGAACCATGATGGAACAAAGCAAGGTTTTGCTTTAGACATTACAGCCCAACTCTCGGAAAATTTACCTGTTCCAATCATTGCCTCAGGTGGGGGTGGAACGGAAGTGCATTTTTTAGAGGTGTTTACGAAGGGTAAAGCGGATGCAGCTTTGGCTGCAAGCGTTTTTCACTATAAAGAAATTGCAATTCCTGATTTAAAAGAGTATCTCCATCAAAGCGGAGTAGCAGTTAGAATTTAAAACATCCAGACAAATTATACAATTGATTAATTTAATAAAATAATTAAACAAAACATTTAAAAATTAAACCATAAAATAATTAAACAATACATTTATATCAATACTAATTAACATTCTATGAATATCAATTTTACAAAATACACAGATGGATTGGTGCCAGCCATTGTGCAAGATGCATCCACAAAAAAGGTGTTGATGTTAGGCTTTATGAATCAGGCTGCAGTAGATGCGACTATCTCCTTACAAAAAGTCACTTTTTTTAGTCGTTCCAAAAACAGACTTTGGACCAAGGGCGAGGAGAGTGGCAATCACTTAAACTACTTAAGCATGGCATTGGATTGTGATCAGGATAGCGTGTTGATACAAGCCAACCCTGTTGGTCCAGTTTGTCACACAGGTGCAGACACCTGTTGGGGTGCAGAGAATGCTGCAGAATCCCATGATTTTTTAGCTCAATTAGAGCAAGTCATTGAACAAAGAAAAACAGCTAATCCAGATAGCTCTTATGTAGCCAGTTTATTTGCTAAGGGTATCAATAAGATTGCGCAAAAAGTAGGGGAGGAAGCAGTAGAATTAGTGATTGAAGCTAAAGATCAAAACAACGAATTATTTCTAGAGGAATCTGCAGACCTACTTTTTCATTACTTAATGCTGCTGCAGGCTAAAGGGTATAAATTGACTGATGTTGTTAAAATATTGGAAAAGAGGCATAAGGCTTAGAGCCTAACGAGATTAAATTTATATATTTGACTATTAATAAAAAACTATGAAAAAAAGTATTATCGCAATTGCTTTGATTTTGGCTAGTCCATTTGTACATGCCCAATCATTGAATTTGCAAGGTAAGTTAACCAATGTGAAAGAGGCTGCAACTGTAACGCTAATTGACGGTGTATCGAGTAAAGAATTGGTGAGTGCTAAATCTGTGGCAGGCAATTTTAGTCTTCAAACACAATTGGAATATCCAAGTTTATTAGTCCTTAGTATTGATGGTGTAACTCAAAAAATGCCTGTTTTTGTGGGTAATGAAAATGTAATGATTGAAGGGGATGTAAAGAATATTACATCTATTAATGTCACTGGTTCTGCGAGCCATGATGTTTACAATGTCTATATGAGTGCATTGAATCCAAAGATGATGCCCTATGTCACCAATATGCAAGCAGCAAGCACAGAAAAAAACGCTGCAAAAAAAGATTCATTGAATAGTGCAGCTGCAGTTCAATCTAAAGAGATCATTGCTACATTCAATACATTGTCTAAAGCAAATGCAGGTTCTCCAGTAACGACTTTGATGTTATTGCAGTTTTCAAATATTTTTCCAGAAATTAAAGAGAATCTTGCATCTATTTATGAAACATTAGCGCCATCTGCTAAAAAAGGTCCATTTGCTGAATTCATTGATAAAACAATTGCTTCTTCCGCTTTTGGACAGGTAGGGACAGCGCTACCTGATTTTACACAGAATGATGTCAACGGAAAACCTTTCACACTATCGTCTTTAAAGGGCAAGTATGTATTGGTTGATTTTTGGGCTAGCTGGTGTGGACCATGTAGAGCAGAAAATCCAAATATTGTGAAAGCCTTTAATAAATTTAAAACAAAAAATTTCACTGTCTTGGGCGTTTCATTAGACCAGGATAAACCAAAATGGCTAGAGGCAATCAAGAAAGATGGCCTTGCTTGGAATCATGTAAGTGATTTGAAATACTGGAACAATGCTGTTGCAGCTCAGTTCGGTATCCAAAGTATCCCTGCTAGTTTTTTAATTGATCCAACTGGTAAAATTGTTGCTAGAGATTTAAGAGGTGCTGATTTAGATAAATTTTTAGCAACTACATTAAAGTAAGCTTCTTGAATCTAATTAATTAGTTAGTTATGCTTTCATAGAACTATAATAAAAAAAGTCCCGAATAACTTTGGGACTTTTTTTATTTAGATCGAATGATTTTATTTAAAAGCTTTTTTATATTCGGCTTCATCAAATCCAAGCGCAATAATTTTTCCGTCCTGCTCAATCAATGGACGACGAATCACAGATGTTTTTTCTGTCATCAATGCAATGGCTGCTTTTTGATTGGTAATAGTGGCTTGAACCTCTGGCCCTAGTAATTTCCAGGTGGAACCTTTTTTATTGATCAATGCTTCCCATCCAACTTGTTTAGCCCAGCTTGTTAATTGAGCACTTGTAATGCCCTGTTTCTTATAATCATGAAAACTATAAGCTTGCTTATGGGCTTTCATCCAGTCCAATGCTTTTTTTACAGTATTGCAATTAGGGATGGCGTAAATAATAGTTGTACTCATTTTATTTAACTTGAATGGACTTGGCGAGCCAACTCTTTGAAATAGGTTGCAGCCATTCGGTTTCTAGCGTTGCTTTGGTATGGACTAGATTATTAAAATAGAGTGTATCCATGGATAGCAAACCATTTTCAAGGGCGTAATTTAATTGCGCTTGAGGAATAGTCTGCACTTTATCTTTTACAAAAAAAGCTAAAAGTGTTCGGTTGAACATCTGAACGCTTGTCATTTCTTCTATTGCTTTTATCACATGTACCGAACTGTCTGTACTGCATCCACCAACTGTGGTAGCAGTTTCGTCGGCCATGATGAGGATAAATTGACCATATAACACCGTAGCATAGCCTTTAACTTTTGCACCATGACTTTTCCAGTTGGCTACAAAATTTTCTAGCAAAGGCTCCAGTTCAAAAATCTCGCCCATCGTGAAAGTCCTATTAGCTTGGTAGATCCAAACCTTTGACTGGGGATCGAAATTTTTTGGAAGTATTGTAGGTAAGTCAACCATATATAATTTATTGTTGCTTTCGCAATGATTTATTGTATTGCTTTCACAATGATTTCTGCAATGTCTAATACTTCTGTCTTCACTTCTTCGTCTCTATTTTTGATACCATCGGTCATCATGGTATTGCAAAAGGGACAAGCACTTGCCACAAAATCTGCTTTTGTCTCAATCGCTTCGTCTGCTCTTTCCATGTTCACTCTTTTATCTCCTTTTTCTTCCTCTTTAAACATTTGTGCGCCGCCTGCGCCACAGCAAAGCCCTTTTGATTTACACCTGCGCATTTCTTTTAGTTCAATATCCAATGACTCCAATACTTTTCTTGGAGCTTCATAGATATCATTGGCTCTTCCTAAATAACAACTGTCATGGTAGGTGATTGTTTTACCTTTCCATTCATTGCTATCAGAAATTTTAATCTTCCCAGTTTCAATTAATTCCTGTAAAAACTGTGTGTGGTGAATGACGTCGTAGTTGCCACCCAAAGCTGGGTATTCGTTCTTTAAAGTATTGAAACAATGCGGACAAGTGGTGACGATCTTTTTAATTTCATAGGCGTTCATCACTTGTATATTTTGATAGGCCATCATCTGAAACATGAATTCGTTGCCTGCTCTTCTTGCAGGATCGCCAGTACAAGCTTCTTCTTTACCTAATATCGCATAGACCACACCAGCTTTGTCTAAGATGGTCGCAAATGCTTTTGTAATTTTTTGTGCTCTTTGATCAAAGCTGCCTGCACAGCCTACCCAAAATAAAACTTCTGGCTTTGTTCCGGCAGCCATCATTTCTGCCATTGTAGATACTTTCATAATTATTTATTTTAAGATTGCTTTGTCCATGCGTCTCTATCATCTGGAGCGAATTTCCAAGGAGCAAAATTATTTTCTATATTGCTAAACATGCCATTCCACTCTGATGGCGCATTACTATCCTCCATAATCAATGATCTTCTTAATTCTACAATGATATCCATTGGAGAGATACTTACTGGACATTCTTCCACACAGGCATTACAGGTAGTACATGCCCTTAATTCTTCTATCGTAATATGGTCGTTTAGTAAAGATTTTCCATCGTCTATAAATTGTCCGTTCGCGTCTATATTTTTTCCCACGATTTCAAGACGATCTCTGGTGTCCATCATAATCTTCCTTGGGCTCAATAATTTTCCTGTGCTATTTGCTGGACAAGCTGCACTACATCTTCCACATTCCGTACAACTATAGGCGTCCATTAAATTTTTCCAGCTCAAGTCCATCACATCTTTAGCGCCAAATTTTTCTGGAGCTGCAGCATTGGTAGGGGCCAACTCTGGTTGCATCGCATAAAGTACTTCGTTTTGAATGGCAACCATATTGTGCATTTTACCTTTAGGTTCCAATGAAGCATAGTAGGCATTCGGGAAGGCCAATACAATATGTAAATGTTTGGAATAAGGCAAGTAATTCATAAAGCCATAGATCCCTAAAATATGCATCCACCAAGCGGACTGCTCAATGGTGTGTAATTGATGCTCGTTCAAATTAGATAAAGATGGCTTAATCCATGAGGAGATGATAAAATTTGCTGAAGGATCTGCGGCGTTCATTGTTAAAAATAAACCCATCAACACCATCTCTATGACTAAAATTAAGTTCGCGTCTGTTTTTGGCCAGCCTGTTAAATCATTGCTGATTAATCTTTTTACACGTAGGATATTTCTTCTAGATAAAAAGAAAATACAAGCTATAAAAACCAAAAAGGCTAAAATTTCAAAACTATTGATTAAGAAGGGGTAAAGTCCACCAAGAAATGGAGCAAAAAAACGATGTGTACCCGCAATGCCATCAATTATAATTTCAAGTAACTCAATATTGATAATGATAAATCCAACATAAATGATTAAGTGCAATAATGCGACTGGAATATTTCGGAACATTTTCTTTTGTCCTAAAGCCAACATAAAAACATTCTTCCATCTAGCAAGTGGTTGATCGTTGAGCTCAATGGATTTTCCAAGATGTATATTCCTTTTGATTCTAAGTATCTTTTTAGCAAAAATGTAAAAAGCAATCACCGTTAGGAGGAGAAAAATAATATTGCTGATGAATTCCATGGTGAATAGCATTTTGACTGAAACACAAATTTAATCCATTTCCTTTAGTCTCCTAATTAAAATACCCTCAAATAATACACAGATTACTACGAAACTAATACTGATTTTATGGGCTTTTTTAAGCAGAATTATTTAATTTGCCACTATTCCCAGTATTTCAATCCAATCCATCATGAGTCAAGCGATCAATCAAAAAATTACAAGCTGGTTAACCGGTAATTTTGATGCTGCCACAAAGGAAGAGATCAGGTCTATGCAGGCCAATCATCCCGATCAGCTAGAAGATGCATTTTACAGAAATCTTGAGTTTGGAACAGGAGGATTGAGAGGTCTGATGGGGGCGGGTACCAATAGGGTGAATAAGTATACCATTGGGATGGCAACACAGGGGTTTTCTAATTATTTATTAAAAACTTATCCCAACGAATCTATTGCAGTTGTGGTAGGACATGATAGTCGAAACAATTCAAGATTTTTTGCAGAAACAACCGCTCAGGTTTTTGCTGCTAATGGTATTAAAGTTTATTTATTTGAAGCATTGAGACCTACGCCAGAATTAAGCTATGCTATAAGAACACTGCAGTGCAAAGCCGGGGTAGTTTGTACTGCTTCGCACAATCCAAAAGAATACAACGGCTATAAAGCCTATTGGAATGATGGAGGTCAATTGGTACCACCACATGATAAAAATGTGATTACAGAAGTGGAAGCCATTCAATCTTTAAAAGAAGTAAAATGGAATGGTGGAGATGCTTTGATTGAAATCATTGGGGCCGATATGGATGAAGCGTATATTAAAATGCTACAATCTTTAAGTGTCTATCCAGAAGTGATTGCAGCACAAAGTGATTTAAAAATTGTGTATACCCCAATACATGGTACAGGTATTACTTTGGTGCCCAAAGTATTGGCAGCTTATGGTTTTAAGAATGTACATATTGTAGAGGAGCAGGCTACACCAGATGGTAATTTTCCAACTGTGGCGTATCCGAATCCAGAAGAAAGTGAAACAATGCGTATTGGTTTAGAAAAAGCAAAGGCTTTGAATGCAGATATCCTTTTGGGTACCGACCCAGATGCGGATAGAGTAGGCATTGGTGTAAAAAATCATAAGGGAGAATGGGTCTTAATGAATGGGAATCAAACTGCGGTCTTGGCATTTGCCTATATGATGGAAGCTAGAAGGGCCAAGGGTATTGCAGCACCAAACGACATGGTGGTCACAACAATTGTAACGACAGAAATGATTAATGAGGTGGCTAGACAAAATGAAGTGAATTGTTACAATGTATTGACAGGATTTAAGTGGATTGCTGAATTGGTTAAAGAAAAAGAAGGCAAAGAAAATTATATTATTGGAGGAGAAGAGAGTTTTGGCTTAATGATTGGAGATCAAATCAGAGATAAAGACGCGGTGAGTGCAGTGGCTTTATTATGTGAGATGGCAGCGTATGAAAAAAGTAAGGGCAGGTCTTTGTTTGATAAAATGATTGAATTGTATATGCAATATGGGTTCTATTATGAACAGTTAATTAGCATCACAAAGAAAGGCATGAATGGGCAGCAAGAAATTGCAGCGATGATGGAAGGCTATAGAAAACAACCGCCAACTGAAATTGCAGGAAAGAAAGTGGTTACAATATTGGATTATCAACTTCAAGTAAATACCAATTTACTTACTGGTATTCAAACAAACATACCATTACCAAAAAGCAATGTATTGCAATTTGTAACCGAAGATGGTACAAAAATTTCTGCTAGACCGAGTGGTACAGAGCCAAAGATTAAATTTTATTTCAGTGTCAATGCAGTTTTACCAAATAGGGAAGCATTCGATGAGGTTTATGCAAATTTGCAAAACAAAATTAACCACATTATTGCTGCTATGCAGTTAAACTAAATCAAGCATGCGAAAATTAGAAGATGCTTACCTGCATAAAGGATTGCGAAAGCAATTAGTAGACCTATTAAGAACCAAGGGGATCACAGACGAGCAAGTCTTAGAGGCCATTGGTGCCATTCCGAGACATTTCTTTTTAGACTCTGCATTTGATAGAATCGCCTATGAGGATCGTGCATTTCCTATTGCTGCAAACCAAACTATTTCACAGCCCTATACGGTGGCCTATCAAACACAATTGTTGCAAATCAAACCTGGTGAAAAAGTACTAGAAATTGGCACTGGAAGCATGTATCAAACCACAGTACTTGCCGCGATGGGCGCTAAAGTGTTCACCATTGAGCGACAAAAACAACTATTTGATCTAACCCCTTTTTATATTTTCAAGCAACAATATTCGGATATTCATTTTAGTTTCGGAGATGGATTTGAGGGATTGCCTGAACTCGCGCCGTTTGATAAAATTTTAATTACCGCAGCCGCACCTAATGTACCCGAAAAACTATGGGCACAATTAAAAGTGAATGGTAAAATGATCATTCCATTGGATGAGGAAGGTGCCGAACAAAGGATGATGCGATTGACTAAGAAAAAGGATGGGAAAGAAAAAAGAGAATCCTTTGAGGCATTCTCTTTTGTTCCAATGTTAGAAGGTAAAACTTCTAAATAAATATTGTTTGTACTATTGTTGCATTTGATCCATTCCACCACTTCCTTCTTGCATCTTTGTACTTTTTCTTCTTAATAAATTCACATCGAATTTACCAAATCGGTAAGAGAAGTTCAATCTAAACAATTGCTGATCTCTTATTCTTGTTACATTTTGAGTGAAGTATAAACTCTCTGAATAAGTTTGATTGACCCTTGTTTTAAATACGTCACTTGCACTCAAAGTTAAAGATGCAGTTTTCCCTTCCTTAAAAGTCCAGTCTTTTCTAATGGCTAAATCAAATTCATAATTAGGCAAATTATAACCTTGTGCAGTAGACTGTGGACCACCAAACCCGCCACCACCGCCACCGAATCCGCCACCGCCTCTTCCGCCACCACCTCCACCTGAGTTACCACCTGGAGGTAGGATTGTTTTAGCTTGGTATTGACCACTAAATTGAAGCGACAAACCTTTTACAAGTTTAAAGTTGTTATTCATCTTGCTAAACCAGCTGGTTAAGTTGTTGTTTACATCTTGACCAGGAATGGTTGCTTCGATTTCTGATTTAAATAGGTTAAAGCTTAGGTTGATATCCCACCATTTTGTAATGGTCGTTTTATTACTAATTTCTAAACCAAATACTTTGGAAGTATTGGCATTGATATAGGAACTATAAAAGGCACTATCGTTGTTGATTGGATTGATGTCCTTGTAGATATAGTTGGTGATTAAGTCTGTACTGTATTTAAAATAAGCGGTTACCAATAAATTAGACCCCTTTTTATATACATTATTATAAGCGACTTCAAAAGAATGCGTGAACTGTGGTTTCAATTTTGGGTTACCTACAGATATATTCAATGGGTCACTATAATCTGCGAAAGGTTGTAATTGAAATGGATTGGGTGCATTAATTCTTTTAGAGTAATTAAACTGCACATCATTTTTATCATTCAATTTATAACTAATAAAGGCACTTGGGAACAATGAAATAGGAAGTTTTATAATTGATTCTAAAGAGTCCTGTCCTTGTTTATTCAATACATTGACAGTGTAAGATCTATTTTCTACTCTGAATCCAAGTTGATAACTAAGGTTGTCCTTCTTTCCACCTAAGTTAGTATAGGCCGCTAAAACGCTTTCATTGAATTTTAATTGATTGCTAATGCTATTAACTAATATTTCATTTCTAAATTGGTCTCTTTCGTTGAATTCGTCTCTATTATTCATTCTCACTCCAGCCTCAAATTTTATATTATTTTTAAAAATACGCTCATAATCGATATTAGAAGTATAGTTTTTATTATATCCAGAACCAATTGTTCTTTGATTGATAATAGTGGATTTGATGGATGAATTATTATCGCTATTGCTTTCATTGTAATTAAAATCTGCACTCAATTCATGACCTGTTTCTGCAAATAAGTGTTTGAAACTAGCTTGAGCCCCTTTATTTAAGAACGAAAAAATAGAATTATTATCAAGTGCAATATTATTATTTCTGTTCACACCATTAAAAATGGAGTCGATTGTTTGAGTAGAGGTATTTCCAAAATCTCCTTTCACAATATTTCCAAAAAGGGAGAAAGTATTTCGATTGTCAATTAAATAATCAAATCCTGCTCTATAAAAAGCGAATTCACTTAAACCAATATTGTCTGTATAAGTACTAATACTAGTTGGCTTTGAAATTAAAAGAAGATCTCTATAATTGTCAATGGTACTGATTGATTTACTTTCTCTAAGATTAGCACTTGCCGAAAAATTAATTTTACTGCTTCTTAAATTCAAATCGCCACCTGCATTAATTTTACCACGCATATCCACGCCACCTCTTAAACCTCCATTGTAGCCATTCTTTTTATTCTTCTTAAGTACAATATTTAAAATCCCTGCATTGCCACCGGAGGCATCATATTTAGCAGAAGGATTGGTAATGATTTCAACTCTATCAATGATATCAGAAGGGATCTGATCTAAAGTCAATGTGGTTGGTCGATTGTCAATTAATAAAGTAGGTGTTGCATTTCTTAATGTGACATTGCCATCTATGTCCACATTTAAGTTGGGTATATTTTTCATCACTTCTACTGCAGTTTGCCCAGTGCTCGCTAAGTTCTTGTCTACATTGAAAATTTTTCTATCAATCCCCATTTCAAATTGTGGTTTAGCAGAGCTTGTTACAGTCACACTTTGTAATTGACTTGGGTCTTCCTCTAATTTAATATTACCTAAATCTTTATCTACCAATGCCATCATGTCTTGTGGATTACCACCTGACTTCATGTTGAAGCTAATTTGCTTTTCATATTTCTTGTATCCAATACCTGAAATGATGAGTTTAAAATTGCCCATCACAGATAAGTTATCAAAACTAAAATCTCCATTGCTAGCAGCAATCATTGTGGCTAAAGTCACTTCGCTTGCTTTTTTGGTAGTAGGATCGAATTTGCTACCTTTTAACTGTACGGTTGCACCATCGATGCCTTTTTTGTTAGCATCTACCACTTTGCCATAAAAGTGACCCATATTCATGCTGCCACCACCAGCGCCACCAGAGGGGCGTCCAGTTGGAATTTGTGCCATTAATGTAACTTGAATCAATAAAGCGCTAAAAAGTATCGTAAGTTTTTTCATATTTGTATTTGTGGTCTTTAGACCTTGTATCTTGCTTTCTGTTTAAGCAATAACACAAAATTCGTACTAATGTTTAAAGAATGGTAACTGTAAAGTATAAGCGGTTAAATAAGAGGAAGAATTAGTGCAATTAGGGCTCCCCAAATTGCGCCTAATACAAATGCAGCCCATCTAAATAGCCTAGTTGACTGGATGATTTTCTGCTGTACTATTTTACTAAATTTTTGCTCCCATTGTGCATGTAAGTCATGATTTAAGTGGGCACTGAACTCGCCAATGAGCAATGGGAAGAGGAGTGCTAATTCTTCCATGAATACTTCCTTTAATTCCTCAATCGTCTTATCTCCAATAAACATAGAGATCATGGGTAGCTTGGCACTTAATTTATGTCTAAAAAAATCATCCAATTTGTCATTGATGACTGGTTTCATTGCTTCAAAAGGGTCGTTCTCCGTCAATTCCGGTATCAGTTTTGCTATATCGATTTGACCTATCCATTGATTTCTTAAATAGGACCATTTGAATGGCACAATCCCTATGGCCCATACCAAGCACCAGCCAAAAGCACCTACTAAAATTGGAATCAAAAAAAATGTCATATCAAGCATTTAAACTAAAAAACCCATCCCAAAATCGGGACAGGTTTTTAATGGGAGAACGATGGGTCTCGAACCCACGGCCTACAGTGCCACAAACTGTCGCTCTAACCTACTGAGCTACGCCCTCCATTTGGGCTGCAAAAATACGTTAATTCAG
>CAMCHR010000027.1 GCA_945874755.1 Chitinophaga pinensis | reverse complement strand
CTGTAGATAAAATAAGTTGAATATCCTCCGTTTGGAGGTCCTTGATACCAAGAAGATGTTTGGTAGATAGTGCCATTAAAAAACAAAATTAATATATTTTATTGATCTAACAAGATTACATCGTCCACTCCGTCATTTTCTTTCCATCTTACTTTTACCTTAAAAGAGGTCAAAGTATCCATTTCCTTACCTGAAAAGTCGGGTTGAATAGGCAATTCTCTACTTGGTTTACGGTCTACCAAGACGCATAATTTTACCTTTGAAGGGCGTCCAAAAGACATTAAAGCATCTAAAGCAGCCCGAATGGTACGCCCCGTGAATAGGACATCGTCTATCAAAATCACGGTTTTACCTTCAATACTAAAGGGTAGATCCGTCTGGGTCGCTACATGTAATTCCCTTCTAATATCATCCCTATAAAAAGTGATGTCTAATTTACCATAAACCACCTGATCTGCAGGAAGTTCTTGGTGTAAGGCAGCTACAATTCGATCGCTTAAAAATACACCTCTTGGTTGAAGGCCTATGATTACAGTATTATCCAATCCTGGATGGGTCTCCAAAATTTGATGAGACAGCCTTTTGATAATGCATGGAAGTTGTTGCTCACTGATTAGGATCATTCCTTAAAATTTGACTAAAAATACAGCTTTTTTGGATGTAAATTGCAGCTATGCTGTCCTTAAAAACACTAACACTTACTCAATTTAGAAATTATATTCAAAAGCAGTTTGAATTTGATACTAGAATAGTGGGTATTGTAGGTGCGAACGGAACAGGGAAAACCAATATTTTAGACGCCATCTATTACCTCTCTTTCACAAAAAGTTACTTTAACCGACCCGATGCGCAAAATGTCCATCATGCTTTTCAAGGAATGCGGGTAGATGGTCAATTTGATTTCACTGGAAATAAGGCTCAAGTCACTTGCATTTTAAGAGAAACAGGCAAGAAAGAATTTTATTTTGATGAACTGTTATATCCAAAGTTGTCACAACATATTGGAAAAATACCAACTGTAATGATTGCGCCAGACGATGTACAAATTATCACAGGCACAAGTGAAGAAAGAAGAAAGTTGATGGATAGTTTGTTATCACAAATTGATGCCAATTATTTACGTTTATTGATACAATACAATAAAGTGCTTCAACAAAGAAATAGCCTTTTAAAATGGTCTGCAGAACAAGGTACAATAGATGAAACTTTATTAGATACATTGGATCAACAATTGGTGGAATATGGTGAACCCATTTTTGAACTAAGAACAAAACGCTTAGCTGAATGGCTACCCATTGTGCTTCGACTCTATGTATCCATTGCAGGTAATGCGGATGCGATTCAAATTCAATATCAATCCAGCCTACAAAATAATCATTTTAAGGATTTATTGGATCAAGCTTTACCAAAAGATAGAGCGATGCAAAGAACAACAGTAGGAATCCATAAAGATGATTTAATCATCACCATACAAGAACAGTCTTTTAAACAAGAAGCATCTCAAGGGCAAAGAAAAAGTTTATTGTTTGCCATTCGATTAGCAGAATGGGAATTATTGAAAAAAATAAAAGGCTTCTCTCCTATTTTATTAATGGATGATATTTTTGAAAAATTAGATGAACAAAGAATGGCTCATTTACTAGGTTGGGTTGCTACATCCACGGATGGCCCTGTGTTTATAACCGATACCCATAAAGAACGTGTAGCGGATCTTTTAGGTAGATATGTAGATAATTTTCAACTTATTGAATTATAAAATTGTAATTTAGCAATATGGCTACATTCAAAATTGGTGATGCATTAAAACAAATGGTGCAAGAGAATACCAAATTAAAAAATGGTATTAGAGCGGTTCAAATTGAAGCTGTTTGGGAAGAAATTATGGGAGTTACAGTTGCCAAGTATACTGACAAGATTTATATTTTTGATCAAAAATTATTTATTCAAACCAATGTAGGACCACTAAAAAATGAATTGGGTTTTCAAAAAGTACAAATCATTGAAAGGGTCAATGAAAAAATGGGTGAAAAGGTAATCACAGATGTGGTCATTAAATAAGTAAAGTATTGCTACTTTTTCTTTTCCAAAACATCTCGCATCAAGTCATTCATGGTAATGATACCTTTAAATTCAATCTTATCAAAAACAGGTAAATACCTTGTTTTATACACATTCATTAAAATCATACAACGTTCTAATTCTTCTTGTAATCCAACGACTGGTAAATCAGCTGTCATGATTTCTTTCACAGTGGTTGAATCTGAGTGACGTCCTTTTAGTTTAACTTTATGGGAATAGTCTCTTTCCGACATGATACCAAGAAATTGATTGTCATCCATGACCACTACATAACTTAAATTTTCAGATTGCATAATGGTTAAAGCAGCCAACACTGGTGTAGTTGATGCGACAATATTAAAATGTGGTCCTTTTTTTTCTAATATTTCTTTAATTTTTGACATAATGCTGAATTTAGGTAGACTTGTTTTCCTAAGTTACGATTTAAATCAATAGCACTAATGACCTATTTTTTTAGGAAGTCAATATAACTTTGCTTCTCCATGATCCTTGATCCATTCATAATTACCACAGTTGGCCAAACCCTGGCAGCAGTCTTGATCATTGTCATATCCCCTATTAAGACAGGAATATTTAGGTTAAGTTGCAATGCATTTGCTTTATCTGCAGAGATTAAATAGACCTGTTGGTGTTTTTCTTGGATGGAGGAAATAAGTGTTTCCCAAGGAATAGAGGAATCTATATTGCCAGAAAAAATAAGTACATAGGGTGTTGAGGAGTTGAACAATGCTTCTGTCGTATCTACATTGTTAAGGGTAAACAAACTAAAATCAACAATTTTAGCCACTAGACCATTGCCTTTTTGAATCAATACTTCTTTACGATCTTGGTACAGATAAGTACTATCAAAATCTATTGGAAATTGATTGATATCAAATTGAACATTTTTACCATCCTTTTTAAAAGACATTTGAATGGACACACTGTCAGCAATAGCCCCTTCTGGCGTTTTCATTTGTTCCTGAATATCATTGCCTCTTTTATATGGTAAGCAGTCAATAAATGGTAGATGTTGCAAGACATAGTTTTGTCCATATCCAACCAGACCAGTAGAGAGAATCAATATAAAAATGCACAATACTTTATGTAAATTGCTCTTTACTTTTTTATGATTAATCAGTAAAATGATGATGGCAAACATCAATACCAAATCTTTAATGAATGAAACTTTTGGCGTTAGAGGAATACAATCACCAAAACAACCACATGTTTTAATTTTTCCAGAAAACAAAGCATAACCAGTAAGGAAAGTAAAAAATACAATTAAACCCAATAACAACCATAAGGTTTGTTTATAAGGAAATTTAATTAACAAGGCTACCCCAGCAACAATTTCAAGGGTATTCATTATGATTGCAAAAACAAGGCTGTAATCATCTAAGAAAGCAATCCCCCAAACTTCAAAAAATTCTTGCATTTTATAACTCAATCCTAATGGATCATTCGCTTTGATCAATCCAGAGAAAATAAATAATAATCCAACAGACCATCTTAGGATTTTCAAAAATGCTTGCATAGTATTAATGTTTTCCTTCAGAAATTTGTATCAACGCAAATGTGGCATAGTTTAAGATATCTACAAAATTGGCATCAATACCTTCGCTAATCAAAGTTTTACCATCATTGGTTAAAATTTGACGAATACGCAATAGTTTTACCAAGATTAAATCTGCATAGCTTTCTTGACTCATATCACGCCATGCTTCTCCATAATCATGGTTTTTGTCCATCATCGTAGATTTAGCAAAATCAACATTTTGTTTATATAAGACCTGCACTAGATCAACAGGCATATCTTCTACCTTAGGGTCATCTAATTTTAGTTGAATCAATCCAATCACAGCATAATTGATAATACCTTTAAATTCATCTTGTATACCGTCGTCTACTTTTTGGAAGCCTTTATCTTGAATGGTTCTAATTCTTAAAGCTTTTATAAAAATTTGGTCTACTACCGATATGATCCTTAGGACACGCCATGCAGTACCATAATCTTTTGTTTTCTTGATAAATATATCGCTACAAGACGCGATTGCTTGATCATATTGTGCAGAAGTTTGACTCATGAAATAACAACAAATTACACGGTTAGTTAATATCTTTGAACAGTTGCAAGATAATCAATAAGGCCCTTAAATTAAAACTATGTTTAAAATCCATTTAAAGGATACGGTACTCGACTTAACGACCCCCCTCGTGATGGGTATTTTGAATACGACACCAGATTCATTTTTTAAGGGGAGCAGAATGGAAGCAATTGACTTAGGAATTCAGAAAGCTATAGAGATGGTCAATTTTGGTGCCAGTATAATAGATATCGGAGGACAAAGTACAAGACCAGGAGCTGAGCTCATAACAGATTCAATTGAAATTGAACGTGTGGTACCCATGATAGAAGCAATACATGCAGCAATACCTCAAATTCCTATTTCCATTGACACCTATCATGCTAGTGTAGCCAAAGCTGCAATAGATGCTGGGGCTTTAATGGTCAATGATATAAGTTGTGGCAATTTTGATTCTAAGATGATCTCCATGGTGGTTGACAATCAGGTTGGATATATAGGTATGCATCAAACTGGAGGCCCAGGATCCATGCACGAGGTTGAATCTAGAAACAATATCATGGAAAGCTTGAAGGATTATTTCATGCTTAAAAAAAGGCATTTTGCAGAAATTGGATTGACCCAATGGATCATTGATCCGGGATTTGGTTTTAGTAAAACATTGCAAGAAAATTTCGATCTTGTTAAATCACTTTCTCAATTAAAATCCTTGGATTTACCCATCCTTTTAGGGGTATCCAGAAAATCTAGTATATATAAAACATTAGGGGTAGATGCAGATGCCGCATTGAATGGCACAACGGTAATGAATACAATTGGATTACAAGGCGGTGCGAATATATTAAGGGTGCATGATGTGAAAGAAGCTAAGGAAGCAATTCTGCTTTTAGCACAAATGAATGCATAAAAAAAGGCCAAATAAACTTTGGCCTTTTTTTTAGTTGAATCAATCCAACTTATTTTTTTGTTACATCTTGAATTTCAAGATCGAAAACTAAATTAGAATAAGGTTTGATAGCACCGTTAGCTTGAGGGCCATAAGCCAACATTGCAGGAATAAATATGGTACCTTTTCCGCCTTTACCAAAATACTTCAATCCAATTTCCCAACCTGGAATCACTCCACCAGTACCAACATTTACATCCAATGGCTTAGCTGTAGGATCGGTTGGTTTAATATTGGTATCAAAAGTTTCACCTGCAATGGTATAGCCTTTATAATAAACACTTGCAATCTTTGTAGTGTCTATTTTATTTGCAGCATCTCCTGCTTCTTTCAATACTATAAATACACCTTCAGGTGATTGTACTGCAGTGATTTTATTTTTAGCTAAATGTGCTTTAATTGCATCTATTTCTCTTTTCTTTTCTGATTCAGTTTCTTTTTTGTAATCTACATCCACTTTGGCTACATCTGTAAATACTTCTAAGATTTCTGCTTTACCTAAAACAATATCTTTTGTTTTAAATATTTCGTTTAATTGTAAGACGCCCAATTTGGCAAGTGTATCAATGCTTAAAGAGAATTCAATTTTATCGCCTTTCTTACATTTCATTAAGATTTCAGTAAATGTGTATTTACCTAAGTTTGCAGTATCCACAGGGAAATAAACAGGAATTAAACCAAAAGTTGAACTTAAAGTGGTGTCCTTACTTTTCAATTTGTATTCAATGTGCATCTTCACAAATTGCCCTTGTTCTAATTTCTTTTGATTGCCTTCACCATGTGAAATTTTATACATCATGCCTGAAGGTGCTTTTTCGTAACTGTTACAACTTGCAAACAATACAATTGCAGCTACTAATTTTAATGTTGATTTGATCATTTTAATTTAATTGTGTTAATTGAGATTTATATGTTTCTAAAATGGTTTTAAAGTCTTGAAAAGTTTCGTCAACAGATTTTTTTGAACTTCCGCCTGCAGCATTGGCATGGCCTCCACCCTCAAAATGTGCTCTTGCAAATATATTAACATCAAAGTTACCTTTGCTCCTAAAACTCCATTTTCTTTCCTCTTCCCTATCAATTACAATTGCGGCAAATTGAATGCCGTGAATAGATAAAAGATAGTTTACTAGACCTTCTGTATCCCCTGTTTTAAGATCAAATTTATAGATATCCGTTTTAGGGATGGCCATCACAGCGGTTTTAAATTCAGGGAAAACATGCATTCTATTTAAAAAAGCATTCCCCATAAACTTTAATCTACCTTCTGAGGATTGGTCATAGATATTTTCATGAATTTTTGAATGTTGTAGCCCTACTTCTTTCAAATGGGCCACTATTTTATGCACGGATGCAGTGGTGGATGGGAATCTAAATGACCCAGTATCCGTCATTAAACCAGTGTATAATGCTGTTGCGATATCTAAATTGATCAAATTGCTATGTCCAGATTGAACTATAATATCATAAATCATTTCACAGGTTGAGCTCATTTTTACATCACTAATACCGAAGCCAAAACTTGGAGTATCTGGTTGTTGATGGTGATCCACTAATATTTTAACGGCTTTTGCATCCCTAATCACCGATTCCATATTTTTGGTGCGATGAAGTATATTGAAATCTAAACAAAATATATAGTCGGCAGCTTGAACCAATGCTGTTGCTTTAGATCTATTACCCTCATAATCAACTACTTTGTCCGTCCCTGGCATCCAATCTAAGAAAGGTGCCCAATTAGTAGGAGAAACAACTGTTACATCGTGGCCCAATTGGATTAAAAAATGGTATAAAGCTAAGCTAGAACCCATTGCATCACCATCAGGTTTCTGATGTGCAGTGATTACGGCTTTAAATGGTTGTTGAAAAAAAGGATAGAATTGTTCAATTGGTTGCATAAGTCCACAAATTTAACATAAATCGGATGTTTTTCAGTAATTTTGCGCCCACAATTAGAAACAATATAAAAAATAGATATGAGCAACAAAACATTTACAATGATTAAGCCAGATGCAACTTCTAAAGGGTATACTGGTGCGATATTAGATCAAATCATCAAAGCAGGATTTTCTGTTAAAGCAATGAAGTGGATCCATTTATCACCAGCACAAGCTGGAACATTTTATGAAGTTCACAAGGAAAGACCTTTTTACCAAGAATTAGTTGATTTTATGAGTAGTGGCCCTATTGTTGCAGCCATCTTAGAAAAAGACAATGCTGTAGCAGATTTCAGAACCCTAATTGGTGCAACCAACCCAGCTCAGGCAGAAGAAGGTACTATCCGTAAAAAGTTTGCTGCCTCTATTGGTGAGAATGCAGTACACGGAAGTGACAGTGATGAGAACGCAGCTATTGAAGGTAATTTCTTCTTTGCTGGATTGGAGCGTTTTTAGGCCTCGAAAAATCATTAGACTAAAATAAATTAGCCCTTATATTCTTTAAGGGCTAATTTATTTCTTGGCACCTCTTGTTTTAGGTTTACCATACTTTTTCTGCATGGTCTCTTTATAGTTCTTTCGAACATTCACTTTTTTATTCTTCTCAGACTTTTCATGAAAAGCCGGGCCAACATCTTCTTTCTTAGGTAATTTTATTTGAATAATTTTCATCCTCACTTTTGGAATTTCATCCTCAGTCAACACAGTAGATATTTCAAGATCTGCTGGTAATGCTTTCATTGGTATTGGTTGCTTCATCAATGTCTCAATCGCTATTTTTTGCTTGGTTTCATTTTTTGTGATAAAAGTGATCGCAATCCCTTTTTTATCTGCACGTCCAGTTCGTCCAATACGGTGGATATAATTTTCAGGTACGTCAGGTGTGTCAAAATTAATGACATGTGTTACCTCCGCAACGTCAATACCACGGGCCATTACATCTGTTGCAATAATATATTTAAAGACACCCGCTTTAAATTGATTGACTGTATTAAAACGATAATTTTGTTCTTTATTAGAGTGAATCACACCAACGATATCTGGGAATTTTTCGATCAATTGATCATACAATTGGTCAGCTAAACTTTTTGTTGCAGCAAAAATCAAGACCTTGGTCATGCTTTCGTCTTCACTTAAAAGCTGTTCTAATAAATTGACTTTGGTATTAAAATTAGGTAGGTCGTATCCTATTTGAATGATGTTCTCGAGTGGTGTACCTGTTGGAGCCGCTTCTACCCTAACTGGTTCATTAAAATAATCATTCATTAATTTTTCTACATCGTCAGTAATGGTCGCGGAAAATAATAAATTTTGTCTTTTAGCAGGTACAAGTTCTAAGATATTAGTGATCTGTTTTCTAAAACCAAGATTCAACATTTCGTCCATTTCATCTATGACTACTTTCTTGATGTATTTTGTTTTAATTGCCCCATTCATGATTAAATCAAACAATCTTCCTGGAGTCGCCACCAATACGTCTACCCCTTTTTCTACTTCTATTTGTTGTGTATTAATATTCACTCCCCCAAATACACCTACTGTTATGACACTCATATAAGGTGTTAATTTCTTAACGGCCTCCACCACTTGCACCACTAATTCTCTTGTTGGAACAATAATTAGAATTTGAGGATCTTTATTTTTATCAAATTTCCATTGTCTAAGACAGGGTAACAAATAGGCAAAAGTTTTACCCGTTCCGGTTTGGGCTATTCCGCAAACATCCCTTCCGGACATCACTATAGGAAAAACACGGTGTTGTATGGTGGTGGGATGGGTATATCCTAAATCTTCTAGTGCCCTCGTTAAGGGAGAATTGATATTTAATTGGTCAAAAGTCATGGGGGCGAAGTTAACTCAATAAACCCATACATTAGAAGTACAAGACTCTATCCAATACAATCACATCAGATACAATATCAAGTAAAATCATGCTAATTGAGGCCTAAATATCCCCTCAATTAGTAAAAACGAAGTATATTGCATCAAATTCACTGACTCGATGACAATTCTTCTCAGGCAAGTCAAAATTGCTGACCAGCATTCGCCATTTAACGGCCAAGTAAAAGATATCCTTCTTCAAGACGCAGTATTAGTTTCCATTCAAGATCATTACGACGAAAAAGCAGATCAAATTGTGGACATACCAGGCACAATTGTAAGTACTGGATGGGTAGATCCATTCACCAATTTTTGTGATCCAGGCTTTGAACATAAAGAGACCTTAATGACAGGCGCCGCTGCTGCTCAAGCTGGTGGTTTTACCACGGTATTTGTAGTTCCAAATACGCAGCCTGTGATTGATAATAAAACACAGGTAAATTATATTGTTCAACAGCAGCAACATTTACCGATTCATATTTTACCCATTGGGGCATTATCCAAGAAAATTGAAGGAAAAGATTTAGCGGAGATGATCGATATGCAGCAAGCTGGAGCAGTGGCTTTGAGTGATGGGCTTTATCCAGTTCAATCCACTTTACTTTTCTTAAAAGCACTTCAGTATGTCAAAACATTTGATGGTGTGGTCATTCAAATGCCAATTGATAAAAGCATGGGGACTGTAGGATTAATGAATGAAGGCATTACGTCTACTCAAATTGGACTTCCAGGTATTCCAGCGATTGCCGAAGAATTGATGATTGCAAGAGATATTGAGTTATTAAAATATACCAATTCAAAACTACATATCACAGGGGTCAGTACTGCAAAAGGAATCGCATTAATTGAAGCAGGTAAAAAAGCAGGACTCGCACTCACATGTAGTGTGACGCCCTACCATTTATATTTTAATGAAACAGATCTTACTACCTATGATACCTTGTTGAAAGTGTATCCACCGTTAAGAACCAAAGCAGACCAACTAGCTTTACAAGATGCAGTTCAAAGAGGTGTGGTAGATTGTATTAGTGCACACCATCAACCGCAGGATTGGGATGGAAAAACGATTGAATTTGAATATGCGCATGCAGGTATTGCTTGTATTGAAACGACCTATTCAACCATCAATCATTTATTTCCAAAACTAAAAGACGAAGCAATAGCTAATTTGTTATCCAATCATGCAAGACAGATTTTCAACTTAGGTAAAACTGTTATTCAAGAAGGTCAAAATGTAGATCTTACCTTATTCAATCGTGATACAGCTAATACACCAACTAAAGCAGTATCTAAAAGCAAATCGGTGAATAATCCTTTCTTGGATAAGGCATTAAAAGGTCAAGTAGTAGGAACCTATGCAAAAGGGAAGTTGCATTTAAATAATAAATAAGCAGATCTAACTCTATTAATAAGGACATCAAAACTTTCTAAAACAAACAAACACATGGACAAACAAATCACTTCTCATATACTTAAAGGCGCCATCTTAGGTGGGATCTCTATTTTATTTAGCATTATTATTTATGTATTTAACTTATATACGACTCAATGGATAAGCTGGTTAAGTTATGCTGTATTAATTGGTGGCATCATTTATGGTAATATTTTATTTGCAAATCAAAATAATAACGATGTTACTTTTGGTAACATTTTTGCACATGGTTTTAAAACAACTGCAGTAGTTATTGTTATTACAGTTTTATATACTGTGCTAGCATTGTATGTTTTATTCCCAGATATGGTAGATAAAATCATTGAACTTTCTAGAACAGAAATGCTAAAAAATCCAAAGTTGACTGACGAGATGATAGAGCAAGGAATAGCAATGACTAAGAAATTATTCCTTCCTTTTGCAATTGCTGGTGCTATTTTTGGTACTGGATTTTTAGGCGCAATTGCTTCTTTAATAGGTGCTGCTGTTGCAAAGAAAAACCCAGTAGACCCATTTAAACAAGATACAGCTCAATAAAATTCAATATGCAGATATCTGTCGTTATACCTTTATTCAATGAAGCTGAATCTTTGCCAGAATTAATGGCCTGGATTCAACGTGTCATGGAAAATAATGCATACACCTATGAAGTGATTATGATTGACGACGGAAGTGATGACGGAAGCTGGGAGGTGATATCTATTTTACGCAATCAATATCCTCAATTAAAGGGCATCAAGTTTCAACGCAATTATGGAAAATCTGCTGCATTGAATGAGGGCTTTAAAGCAGCACAAGGTGATATGGTTATGACAATGGATGCCGATTTACAAGATAGTCCAGATGAAATTCCAGAATTTTATACCATGATCATAGATCAAGGATATCATTTAGTAAGTGGATGGAAAAAGAAACGTTTTGACAATACTTTCACAAAGAATATTCCTTCTAAATTATACAATGCAGTCGCTAGTAAAAGCTCTGGCATTCATTTGCATGATTTTAATTGCGGGATTAAAGCCTATCAATTAAAAGTGGTAAAGAGCATCGAAGTGTTTGGAGAGATGCACCGTTATATTCCAATCCTTGCAAAATGGGCTGGATTTAAAAGGATTGGTGAAAAAGTGGTGCAACACCAAGCAAGAAAATATGGACATACTAAATTTGGATGGGATAGATTTGTCAATGGATTTTTAGATTTATTGACGATCCAGTTTTTATCCAAATTTGGAAAAAAACCAATGCAATTTTTTGGTTTACTTGGATCACTCTTCTTTTTTGTAGGATTTGTATCTGTTTTATACATCATTATTGGAAAGTTTATTGACCCAATAACAAGTATCACCAATAAGCCAGCTTTTTTTATTGCACTGACTTCTATGATCATTGGTACGCAATTATTTTTAGCAGGATTTATTGCTGAATTAGTGAACCGAACTGCTGTAGACAGAAATACGTATTTAATTGAAGAGACACAAGGATGGTAGATCAATTGATCATTATGGGGCCAGCTTGGCCATTAAGAGGCAACCTTGCTGCTTTTGATGAAAAACTAGCACAAAGCTTCATGCAAGCATCCATTAAAACTAAATTGTATACTTTCTCCTTACAATATCCAGATTTCTTATTCCCAGGATCCACACAGTATTCCACCGATCCAGCACCTAAAGGGCTTTCTATAGAAGTAGCAATCAATTCCATCAATCCATTTAATTGGATTAAAGTTGGTTTAAAAATAAAAAAAGAACGACCAGATTTAATTATCGTACGTTATTGGATACCTTTTTTAGCACCTTCTTTAGGGACTATTCTAAGTATTGTAAAATGGAATAAACATACCAAAGTGATTGCCATTGTGGACAATATGATTCCACACGAAAAAAGAATTGGGGATACATTATTAACAAAATATTTTGTGCGCGCTGTTGATGGTTTTTTAACCATGAGCAAAAAAGTGCAAGAAGATGTAAAATTATTTACCAATAAACCATCTTGCGTTTCACCCCATCCTATTTATGATCATTTTGGAGAAGCAATGCCAACTTCTGATGCTAGAAAATTATTGCATTTACAAGACACAGATAAAGTCATTTTATTCTTTGGTTTTGTAAGGGCCTATAAAGGTTTAGATTTATTAATTGAGGCGATGTCACAACCTGCAATTAAAGCCTCAGGAATTAAGTTAGTGATTGCGGGTGAATTTTATGAATCACCTACCCCTTATCTAGAACAAATAAAAGCACTAGGTTTGTCTGATTTTATCTCCGTGTACAATGAATACATAGGAGAAAGAGATGTGAAATTATATGTTTCAGCCGCTGACTTTATCATTCAACCTTATCGGAATGCGACACAAAGTGGTGTGACTCCAATGGCATATCATTTTTTAAAGCCTATGTTAGTAACCAATGTAGGTGGTTTGGCGGATACAGTGCCTCATGATCAAGTTGGATTGGTTGTGGAACCTAATCCAACCTCCATAGCAGAAGGCATTATTCAATTATACGAAAGAGGCACAGCACACTTTATGCCACATTTGATCTCAGAAAAGAAAAAATATAGTTGGGAGCAAATGCGACAATCTTTTTTAACTTTGTACCAACAATTATAATTTCTGTACGCCAATTAAATTTTATCCAATTAGACCAATTAATATATTTAAGCCATGTCATTACAAAATATAAAGACGATTATAGAAAGTTCAATTGAAGTAAAACAGGCTTTATTGAATGACCAACATTTGGTTACAGAGATTGAAAAAATTGTACATGCCATTACAGACGCTTTTAAGCAAGGTAACGCAGTCTATTTTGCAGGCAATGGTGGAAGTGCAGCAGATGCACAACATTTAGCCGCAGAGTTTTCTGGTCGTTTTTATAAGGATAGAAAAGCACTTCCTTCAGACGCATTACATTGTAATAGTTCCTATTTAACAGCAGTGGCCAATGATTATAGTTTTGATGTGATTTATGCAAGACTATTAGAAGGACTTGCTAAACCAGGAGATGTATTGGTGGGCATTAGCACTTCTGGCAATTCAGGTAATATTGTCAAAGCATTTGAAATGGCAAAATCGATTGGCGTTGTGACAGTTGGATTCACAGGTGCTTCTGGAGGCAAGATGAAACCATTAAGTGATTTTTTAATCAATATACCTTCTACAACGACACCAAGAATTCAGGAGGCTCATATATTAGTGGGACATATTATTTGCGAATTAGTTGAAGAAAACATATTCGGCAAATAAATGCAAGGTAATTTACATATCACAAATGATTGGACTTTATTTTTAGACCGTGATGGCGTCATCAATCATGAAAAAAAAGGAGATTATATTCGGAATTGGTCTGAATTTAAGTTTTATCCAGAAAGCTTAACTGCGCTACCCCTACTTGCTCAAAAATTTTCTAAAATTATTATTACAACCAATCAAAAAGGCATTGGTAAAGGATGGATGAGCGATGCCGATATAGCATTGATACATGATAATATGACGAAGTATATTATTGAATTGGGTGGAAGAATAGACGCGATATTCTATTGTTCTGACTTAGATAATGCATCATACAACAGGAAACCTCAACCTGGTATGGCTTTTCAAGCAAAAGAAAAATTTCCTTCAATCGATTTTACAAAATCAATCATGGTGGGTAATCGAATGTCAGATATGGAATTCGGACGTAATGCAGGAATGCATACGGTCTACTTGACGACCACACATCCCGAAGCGCCTTTCCCAGATACTAAAATAGATGACCGTTATGATCATCTATTACAGTTTGCACAAGCGATTTAAAGTTTAATGTAACTATATCTCTCGTTAGTCTAATTACTCTAATTGTTCTGATTAATTTGTTAATCTAATTTCAACACTGCTAAGAAAGCTTCCTGTGGAATTTCTACATTACCTATTTGACGCATTCTCTTTTTACCTTCTTTTTGCTTTTCTAATAATTTACGCTTACGGCTGATATCACCACCATAACATTTTGCAGTAACATCCTTACGCATGGCAGAGATATTCTCTCTTGCCACTACTTTGGCTCCAATAGCAGCTTGTATAGCAATTTGGAATTGCTGCTTGGTCAATAACTCTTTTAATTTTTCACAAAGTTTACGACCAAACTCAGCAGATTTACCTCGGTGTATTAAAGCACTTAAGGCATCCACTTTTTCATTGTTCAATAAGATATCCATCTTTACAATATCGGCATCTCTAAATCCAATTTGGGTGTAATCAAAAGAAGCATAGCCTCTTGTTTGACTCTTTAATTTATCATAGAAATCAAATACAATCTCCGTCAATGGCATTTCAAAAATCAATTCTACCCTTGTTGGTGTTAGATAACTCTGATTAATCAACATCCCTCTTTTGCCTAAACATAAAGTGATGATATTGCCAATATAGTCAGGGGTAGTAATAATTTGTGCTCTAATAAATGGTTCTTCGATGCGCTTGATCTTAACTGGATCTGGCATTTCTGAAGGGTTATTTACAGTGATCTTTTCGTCTCTTGTAGTGTACGCAATAAAACTTACGTTAGGCACTGTCGTGATGACAGTTTGATTGAATTCACGTTCTAAGCGCTCTTGTACAATCTCCATATGCAATAGTCCAAGGAATCCACAACGGAATCCAAAACCTAAAGCTTGCGAAGTTTCTAATTCAAAAGTTAATGAGGCATCATTCAATTGTAATTTATCCATGCATTCTCTTAACTCCTCAAATTCATCTGTGTTCACCGGATAGATACCAGAGAAGACCATTGGTTTTACTTCCTCAAAACCATGAATCATTGGGCCAGGATTATTTGCTAAAGTGATGGTATCTCCTACTTTAACTTCCTTAGCCACTTTAATACCAGTAATAATATATCCTACATCTCCTGCCCTTACTTCGGCTTTTGGTGTCATTGCTAATTTTAAAACACCTACTTCATCCGCAATATATTCTCTTCCAGATGCTACAAATTGAATTCTATCATTCTTTTTCAAGACACCATTCATGATTCTATAGTAGACGATGATTCCTCTAAAATTATTGAATACGCTATCAAAAATCAATGCTTGTAACGGGGCTTCTGTATCTCCTTTTGGTGCCGGAATTCTTTCCACAATGGCTTGTAAAATTTCTTCGATACCAATACCAGAACGACCACTTGCCAATAAAATATCTTCTTGTTTGCATCCAATTAAATCAATAATTTGATCTGTTACTTCTGGGATCTTAGCACCATCCATGTCGATTTTATTGATCACCGGGATGATTTCTAAATTATTGTCTAAGGCTAAATACAAATTGCTAATGGTTTGAGCTTGTATCCCTTGAGATGCATCTACTAATAACAAAGCCCCTTCACAAGCAGCCAATGCACGACTTACTTCATAGCTAAAGTCAACGTGTCCTGGAGTATCTATTAAATTTAAAGTATAGGTCTCGTCTTTGTAGACATAATTGATTTGAATTGCATGACTCTTAATGGTAATACCTTTCTCTCGCTCTAAATCCATATCATCCAACACCTGATTCATCATCTCACGTTCTGTAATGGTCTTGGTATGTTCTAATAAGCGATCTGCCAAGGTACTTTTACCGTGATCAATATGGGCGATGATACAAAAATTTCTTATATGCTTCATGTAATAATTAGGGTTCTTTTTTTACGATTTAAGTGCGTTGATGATGGCTGTAAATTCAGTAGCGATTAATGAAGCACCACCTACCAATCCGCCATCCACATCTGGTTGAGAAAAAATTTCTTTTGCATTGGCGGCTTTCACACTACCCCCATATAAAATTGAAATTTGATCCGCAACAGTTTGACCATACTTTGAAGCAAATACAGACCTTATGTAGGCATGAATTTCTTGTGCCTGTGCACTTGTGGCAGTTTTGCCTGTTCCGATGGCCCAAATTGGTTCATAGGCAATCACCACTTTTATAATTTGATCTGCTGATAATTGAAACAAGGCATTTTTTAACTGTGCTTCAACAAAACTATTCTGTGTGCCCGCTTCTCTAATTGATAATGGTTCACCACAACAAAAAATTGGCGTACTTCCAATGGCTAAAACGGCTTCTGTTTTCTCTGCCAACAAACTATCTGATTCAGCAAAAAATTCACGTCTTTCGGAATGTCCTAGTACAATATGGTTGACTCCTACAGACGCATACATGGATGCAGCAATTTCACCTGTGTAAGCACCATTGGCTTTTTGATGACAATTTTGTGCTGCAACAAACATCTGTTGTTTGCCGGCTAATTTTTGAATTGCTAAAGGAATATAAATTGCTGGTACAGCAAAAATAGCTGATTGATTTTCGGATAAATTAAGTTCTGACGCCACTAATTGATCTAATAAGCTGTCAGCCTCATTTTTGCTTAAATTCATTTTCCAGTTTGCTGCAGCTATTTGTTTTCTCATAATATTCATTTTCAAGGCACAAAGGTAACAAAAAAATAGCGCTATTCCATATGAAACAAGGCAGATAAGACCTCCTTTTCGGAAGCAGTGATTTGAAATCCTTTCATTTTTTTCCAATTTTGGATGTCTTCAATTGCTTTATCTAAGACATATCCTTTTGTAACGCCCCAACTGAAATTTGGGATCATTTTTGGAAGCAGCCCATTTCCATAAATATTGGACGATACCCCAATATAAGACCCAGTGTTAATGCTCGATTGAATTGCAAATCTGGCATAATCTCCTACCAACATGCCCATTTTATTTCCTATCGTATCCCATGATTTTAGATGTTGATTCCAAATCTGTATTGGGCCTGCTGTATTTTTTACATTACTGTTACTGGTACCAGCACCAACATTACACCATTGTCCAATGATGCTATCTCCCAAATAGCCTTCGTGTGCCTTATTGGAATAGCCCATTAGAATACTATTTTTTATTTCACCTCCAATAGTACAATAAGGCCCAACTGAAGTTGCCCCATAAATACTTGCATTCATTTTAACCACAGATTTTTCTCCCAATACAAAGGGACCTCTAATAGCAGCACCTTCCATTAGCAATGCATTTTTACCAATATATATAGGGCCTTCTGTGGCATTTAAACTTACCCCAAATAATACTGCTCCTTGTTCAATGAAAATATTTTCTGGACATATTAAACGATTGCTAGCGTCTACCATTAAGGAACTGCCATTCACAATCACTTGATTAAAATCTGATTGAATCATTGCTGCATGAATTTGTAATAAATGCATTGCGTTTTTAAAAAAATTAGCTGGTATAGTCTTCTTTGAGTTGGGGTCTCCCAATAAAATATTACCTATCGACCTTTCTTTTGTATTGGAGGCAATCCATTTACCATCTTCATCCAATAAGCTTTCTCCAACTTTCAAATTCAAGATGGCCTTTTTGATTGCTTCATTCGGTATACAAGTGGCATTGATATATAAAACGGCATCCTCATTTTCTAAAAAAGGTGCTTCATATAAACCTTGCAAATAGGGAATTGTAAACACTTGAGATTCGCTACTCAATAATGCATCCCAACGCTCTTTTATGGTATAGATGCCCACCCTAATTTCAGTCAAACTTCTAGTGAAGCTAAAAGGGTAAAAATGTACACGATCAGGCAGGTCAACTAAGACAAATTGCATAAAAATGGTTTTAGGAACAAAAATACGTTAAAGTCAAAATCAAAATAGATAAGTTCCTAACGCATGTTAATTTAATGCTTATTTTTGTAATCTAATAATTACACTATGCAACTAGGTTATTTTAATTATCCGTTACCTGTAAACGAGCCTGTTTTAAATTATGCGCCAGGTTCTCCAGAAAGAAAAGCTTTGAAAGCAGCATTGGCTTCCCTAAAGAAAAAGACATTGGACATACCGATGTATATCAATGGAAAAGCAGTGAGAACAGGTAAAACAATGTCCATTCATCCACCACATGAAACCAAACATGTACTTGGACATTTTCATATTGGTACAAAATTGCATGTAGATAAAGCCATTGAGTCTGCATTGAAAGTGCGTGAAAATTGGTCGAATATGACCTGGGAATCTAGAGCAGCTATCTTTTTAAAAGCGGCAGAATTATTGGCTACAAAATATAGGTTCGAGATGAATGCATCAACCATGTTAGGGCAAAGTAAAAATGCCTATCAAGCTGAAATTGACGCTGCATGTGAATTAATTGATTTCTTAAGATTCAATGTGCATTTTTTATCTCAAATTTATCAACAACAACCTATCTCTTCTCCAGGCATACACAATAGAATGGAATGGAGAGGGTTAGAAGGATTTGTATTGGCTATCACACCGTTTAATTTTACTGCTATTGGCGGTAATTTACCAGCTTCTGCTGCCATGTGTGGAAATGTAGTGGTATGGAAACCTGCCAATACACAGATCTATTCTGCTCAATTGTTTATGCGTATTTTAAAAGAAGCGGGATTACCAGATGGGGTTATCAATATTGTTTATACAAGTGGCCCTACTGTGGGTGAGGTTTGTTTTAAGCATCCAGACTTTGCAGGCGTGCACTTTACAGGATCAACTGGGGTATTTAACCAGATGTGGAAGCAGATTGGAGAGAACATTCCAAACTATAAATCTTACCCAAGAATAGTTGGAGAAACAGGTGGTAAAGATTTTGTGATGGTACATCCAAGTGCCGATGTAGATACAGTGGTAACAGCACTTGCAAGAGGTGCATTTGAATACCAAGGTCAAAAATGTTCCGCTGCATCAAGAGCTTATTTACCTAGTAATATAGCAGCTGCTGTAAAAGCGAAATTGGTTAAAACAATACAGACTATGAAAATGGGTTCTGTTGAAGATTTTAGCAATTTTATAAATGCTGTTATTGATGAAAAGTCATTTAATAATATCTCAAAATACATTGCAGCAGTCAAGAAAGACAAACAAGCTAAAATCTTGGTTGGAGGTAATATAAATAAATCGAATGGTTGGTTTGTGGAACCTACTGTGATTGATACTAAGAACGCAAAATCACTTACCATGTGCGAAGAGATATTTGGGCCAGTTTTAACCATTTACACTTATCCAGCTGCTCAGTTTGAGAAAACCTTAAAGGTATTGGATAGTACCTCTAAATATGCTTTAACAGGTTCAATTATTTCTCAAGATAGAGCTTCTATAGAATTGGCAACCAACGTTTTACGCCATGCTGCTGGCAATTTTTATATCAATGATAAGCCAACAGGTGCAGTAGTTGGGCAACAACCTTTTGGTGGAGCAAGGGGATCTGGTACGAATGATAAAGCAGGGAGTGCTTTAAATTTATACCGTTGGTTAAGTGCAAGAACAATTAAAGAAACATTCAACCCTCCTACCGATTACAAGTATCCATTTTTAAACGAAGCATAAGGCCAAATTATAGTCTTAAAATACTATATTTGCTACTCAAAAAATAAGGACTGTGGCGCAAAAATTTTCTAAAGAAACATATCTATATTGGTACGAATTGATGCAATTAATACGTCAGTTTGAATCAAAATCAGAGGAAATGTATAAAATGGCGGGTAAAATCCGTGGATTCTTCCACGTTTACAATGGCCAGGAAGCAATTGCTGCAGGTTGTATGACTGCCACCAATCATGAAGATCCTTTTATAACAGGTTACCGTGACCACGGATTAGCGCTTGCTAAAGGCATGAGTCCCAATGCTGCGATGGCCGAATTATATGGTAAAGCAACAGGGTGTTCAAAAGGAAAAGGTGGAAGTATGCACCTTTTTGATAAAGCAAACAATTTTTATGGTGGACATGGGATTGTAGGTGCTCAAATAGGTACTGGTGCTGGTTTAGCATTTGCAGAACAATATAGAGGGTCTAAAAATGTGGTATTATGTTTCTTTGGAGACGGAGCCGCAAGACAAGGTATGTTGCACGAAGTATTTAACATTGCCATGTTATGGAAATTACCTGTTGTATTTATTTGTGAAAATAATAACTACGCCATGGGTACTTCTATTGAAAGAACAAGTAATGTGATTGATATTTATAAATTAGCAGACGCTTACGAAATGCCTTCTGACAAATTAGATGGTATGACGCCAGAAATAGTGCACGAAGGTGTAGCTAGAGCTGTGAAAAGAGCTAGAGACGGTGAAGGCCCTACTTTATTAGAAATGAAAACCTATCGTTATAGAGGTCACTCTGTGTCAGATCCACAAAAATACAGATCAAAAGATGAGGTTGAAGAATACAAAGACCAAGATCCACTTATTAAAGTCAGAAAGACCATCTTAGATAATAATTTTGCAACAGAAGCAACCTTACAAGAGATTGACGAAAAAATCAATGGTATTGTGGATGCATCTGTAAAATTTGCTGAGGACAGTCCGTGGCCAGATGATAGCGAACTATTGAAGGATGTGTACATTGATCAGCATTATCCATTTATTGTAGACTAATTATTTTAACAAACCTATATGAGCGAAGTACAACAAGAACAAGCACCAGTTGCTTTAAAGAACAAACAACTAATCATTTATTTATTTGCTGGAGCAATCATTGCTGTTGCAGGTTTTTTTGGCTATACAGAATTATACCAAAAACCTTTGGAAGCAAAAGCAGCAGATGCAATGTATGTTGCAGAAAAATATTTTGCCAATGATTCTTCTGAGTTAGTATTAAAAGGTGATGGCACAAGTAAAGGTGTTTTATACATCATCAAAGAATTTGGTGGTACTAAAGCAGCGAATCTTGCGCAATATTATGCAGGTATGAGCTATTACAGATTAAAGGATTACAATAAGGCCATAGAGTATTTGAAAGACTTTTCTACAAATGCAAAACAAGTTCAAGCAGTTGCCTATGGTTCTATTGGGGATGCTTATTCTGAGCTAAAGAAAAATGATGAAGCAATTGAATACTATAAAAAAGCTGGAACACATTTTCCAGAAGATGAAGCCATTTCATCTGAATATTTATTCCGTGCTGCTTCCTTCTTAGAGTTAAATGGTAAAAACGATGCTGCTCTAGAAATCTATAAGCAAATCAAGCAAGAATATCCAAAATCAGAGAAAGGATTTAGTATTGATAAATATATCTCCAGACTTCAAGTTCAACCTTAATTTAGTTGATCAAAATACTAAAAAAGGCATTCTTTCTTAAAAGGATGCCTTTTTATTTTTTTGGAAAGAATTCCTTAATTTAGACTATGAAAGTTCAACTCTTTATCCCTTGTTTTATAGATCAATTGTACCCGCAGGTTGCATTTAATACAGTTAAAATATTAGAAAAAGCGGGATGTACAGTGGCGTATAATACACAACAAACATGTTGTGGGCAGCCAGCTTTCAATGCAGGATTTTGGGGTGAATCAAAAGATGTTTGTACAAAATTTGTGCAAGATTTTGATGGCGCAGATTATATTGTAAGTCCAAGTGCAAGTTGTGCTGGATTTATTAGAAATAATTATGGTAAACTTTTCGAAAATAATGCATTTCAAAGTCCAGCTAAAAAAGTGTCATCACAAATTTTTGAATTGTCTGAATTTCTTGTTAAGATTTTAGGTATTACAGACTTAGGTGCTAGTTTCAATGGCAAAGCCACCTTCCACGATAGTTGCGCTGGATTAAGGGAATGCAATATAAAAGCAGAGCCAAGAGCTTTACTACAACAATTAGAAGGACTTGAATTGGTCGAAATGAATGACACCGAAACCTGTTGTGGATTTGGAGGTAGCTTTGCTGTAAAATATGATACCATTAGTGTTGCTATGGCAGATCAAAAAATTGACAATGCAATTGCCACAGATGCGGAATATATTATTAGTACAGATATGAGCTGCCTAATGCATATAGATGGACGTATCAATCACAATGGTCAACAAATTAAAGTCATCCACTTAGCGGATATACTTGCAAGCGGATATTAATCATTCATAATATAACTTTTTATGGCTTATTGGCTAATCAAATCTGAACCTTTTAAATATTCTTGGGATCAATTCAATAAAGACAAACGTACTTTTTGGGATGGCGTCAGAAATTATAGTGCAAGAAATAATTTAAGATCCATGAAAAAAGGAGATCTAGCATTTTGGTACCATAGCAACGAAGGCATGGAAATTGTGGGTATTGCAAAAGTGGTTAAGGAATCATATCAGGATCCAACTACCGAAGAAACTGCATGGTTGGCAGTTGATTTTGCACCACATAAAAAATTAAAACATCCAGTAAAATTAGCGGATGTAAAAGCCAATACAAATTTAAAAGATATGGCTTTAGTAAGACTAGGAAGATTATCCGTACAACCTGTTACAGATGCTGAATGGGAAGAAGTGATGAAGATGAGCTTAGGAAAATAATTTCTTTTAAAAGATTATTTACTGATCTTACTTCTTAATGAAAAAAGGAATAGCCAATAAAGATGGCAATCACCACGCCTATTAAATCTGCAAATAATCCTGCCCATACTGCATACCGCACTTTCTTAATGCCAACACTACCAAAATACAGGGCAATAATATAAAAAGTAGTATCAGCAGAGCCTTGAAAGATAGAAGCTAATTTACCAACAAAAGAATCTGGCCCCTGTGTTTGAAAAATATCAAGCATCATTCCCCTAGCACCACTCCCACTCAAAGGTTTCATGATGGCAACAGGTAATGCACCAACAAAATCTGTATTCATTCCAGTAAGCTGTATTAAAAAACTGATTCCATTTAATACATAGACCATGGCACCGCTATCTCTAAATACACGAATAGCAACCAACATGGCCACTAAGTATGGAATGATTTTCACAATTACATCAAAACCGTTTTTTGCGCCTTCTATAAACGCATCAAAGACGGATACTTTTTTATAGGCTCCTCCTAAAATAATTGCAACAACAATTCCTATTAAAATACTTGATCCTGCTATTTTAGAAAATAACTCTTTTTGAATTGGTGAAAGACTATTCACTGCAAATAGGACTGTGCCCATCAAAAGCACTAATCCTGCTAACCAACTAATCAATACCCTATCCCATTTTAATTTTTGGTAGGTTCCAACCACAATGATAGATGCTAAAGTGGTTCCAATGGTAGCTAAAACACAAGGGATAAAAATGCTTGCTGCATCTTGAGAACCTGCTGCCAAACGATAGGATATAATTGTCAATGGAATAACAGTGAGCCCACTTGTGTGTAATACTAAGAACATGATCTGCGCATTAGTGGCTTTTTCTTTCTCAGGATTTAAAGTTTGCAGACTTTCCATGGCTTTTAAACCAAATGGCGTGGCTGCATTGTCTAAACCTAACATATTGGCGCTAAAATTCATCACCATTTGCCCCATGGCAGGATGGTTCTGTGGTACTTCAGGGAATAAACGACATAAGAAAGGATTCATCCATTTAGCTAGTTTTTGAATTGCCCCTGCTTTTTCTGCAATATTCATCAATCCTAGAAAGAAGACCATTGTACCAGCTAATGGGAAAGCCACATCAATCACTGAGGATTTAGCGGAATCAAATAAACCATCTGCTAATAGCTTAAATATCTCTGTATCTCCTAAAAAGATCAATTTAAAGAGTGCAACTACAAAAGCGATTACAAAAAATGCTATCCAGATGATATTCAATGCCATATCTAATTGTTTATGGTACTAATATAGCCCATTTTGCGATTAGATTTGTATTTTTGCAAC
>CAMCHR010000026.1 GCA_945874755.1 Chitinophaga pinensis | reverse complement strand
AATGATAAATTATACACGCAACCAGAACATGTTGCTTACGCTTATACTGAATTAGGAAAAGTAGGTAACTTATTTACCGTTGCTGCTGCTTTTGGAAACGTACACGGGGTATACAGTCCAGGCAATGTGGAATTAAAGCCTGAGATTTTGAATAATAGTCAATTACATATTGAAAAGACATTAGGCACAGCACCTAAACCAGTTTATTTTGTATTCCACGGTGGTTCTGGTTCTCCTCAAAATCAAATTAGAGAAGCCATTGGATATGGCGCCATTAAGATGAACTTAGACACCGATTTACAATGGGCTTTCTGGGAAGGTGTTCTAGGATATTACAAAAAGAACGAAGCTTATCTTCAAACTCAATTGGGAAATCCAGAGGGTGCAGAGAAGCCAAATAAAAAATATTACGACCCTAGAGTTTGGTTAAGAAAAGGCGAAGAATCTTTCATCAAACGTTTAGAGCAATCATTTGACGACTTAAATTGTATCAATAGAAACGTTTAAATCAGTTCCTATGCGTGAAAAAGTAGAAGACATTGAAGTCAACCTAACTGGAGAAGAATTAAATCATTCTGATGCAGCAGATAAATCAAGATGGTTTAAAAGAATCCGTAAAGGTATTAGTACTTCAACTGCAGACAAGAAAGAAACACCAGAAGGATTATGGACAAAGTGTCCAACCTGTAATCATATATGTACTAGTTCTGAATTAAAAGAAAATTTGTACATCTGTGACAAATGTAATTATCACCATCGTATTGGTAGTGATGAATATTTTGCTTTCTTATTTGACAACCAAGAACACACTGTACTTTTTGATGAAATCAAAAGTAAGGATGCACTTAATTTTACCGATCTAAAGAATTACCAAAAACGTTTAGATGAAATTCATTCTAAAACAGATTTGAAAGATTCTATGCGTGTAGGTGTTGGTAAAATGAATGGCGAAGGCTACGTTGTTGCATGTATGGATTTTGAATTCATTGGCGGATCATTAGGAAGTGTCATGGGAGAAAAATTTAGTCGTGCAGTGGATTATTGTATTCAACATCGACTACCCTACTTAGTGATTAGTAAAAGTGGTGGTGCGCGTATGATGGAAAGTGCATTTAGCTTAATGCAATTAGCAAAAACAAGTGGCAAATTATCTCAATTAAGTGATGCTAAATTACCATTCATCTCCTTGCTAACAGATCCTACATTTGGTGGTATTTCTGCCAGCTTTGGAATGTTAGGAGATCTCAATATAGCAGAACCAGGTGCATTGATTGGTTTTGCTGGTCCTAGGGTGATTAAAGAGACCATCAAGAAAGATTTACCTCCAGGTTTCCAACGTTCAGAGTTCTTATTAGAACATGGATTCCTTGATTTTATAGTGGATAGAAAAGAACTGAAGCAAAAATTGTCCCAAGTTGCGTTTATGTTCAGAAGTTAATGCGAAAATGAAATCAATTTTAAATTGTACTTTTGTATCCCGGTCTAGCACATCGGGATATTTTTTATGGCGAAAGCACCAAAACCGATAGAATTAAACAATAGGCAGGCCTATTTCAACTACCAGATAGAAGATAAATATGTGGCGGGCATTGTATTGATGGGTACTGAAGTCAAATCTATTCGCGCTGGTAAAGTGAGTTTCAATGATTCTTTCTGCTTTTTTGATAAAGGCGAACTATGGGTAAGGTCTTTATTCATCAACGCCTACTCTCATGGAAATAAGAATAACCATATCGAAGTCCACGATCGAAAATTGTTGTTAACAGCAAAAGAACTAAAAAAGATTGAGGCACAAACCAAAGAAAAAGGATTTACCATTGTGCCACTTCGTATCTTTTTCAATGACAAACATTATGCTAAAATGGAAATTGGTATCGGCCGCGGTAAAAAAGAATACGATAAACGCGAAACCATCAAGAACCGCGATATCGACAAAGACATCAAGCGCATCCTCGCTAAATAATCCTCCTGCTTCTAACTGATTTAGAAAAATGCAGAAATTTTTTCTAAATAATCATTCTGCTTTATTACTGATTTAGAAAAAATACTAGAATCCTCGCCTCTTGTCTCACAAGTTCGAACGATCGGCGAGCATTAGTATTTCTTTCTAAATTTCTATTTAAAAAATGTTATAAGAATAAATACTATTCCGTAGCGATCGTTCGAGCAAAGCGAGCGAGAGCCTAGAGATAGGTATTTATGCTCATATGCTTTCTTGAAAAGAATTTTTGTATCTATTCTTTTAAATAATTTCCGCATATTTTTTTTAAATATATTTTCCGGTGTCTTCTTTCTTAAACTCTATCTGTTCTTTTAAAGCCGCGGCATCTGGGCGGTGCGTAGTTGCGTATGCAGCAATGAGTAACACAATCAATATTAAAAAAGCACCTAGTACTTCTTTAGGCTCCAACCAATACCCTATAATTTGATTGAGTTTTGCATGTTGAGGTGTACTTAGTTCGTACCTAATTTCGATTCTAGAACCAATTTTCGATTGGTAAATGGACGGATCTAATGCCACTTGGTATTGCTTACCTGCTTCTTGAAATACAGCAAAGATGCCCCCATTTTTAGATTCAATCAACGCTGGAGTAATATCACTATCAAAATAATCAGGTGTTCTGCTAAAAGGTAGATAGCAAATAAAGCATGCAATGAATAATAGAAGTACTGATTTGATCAATTGTGGTGATTTAAATTAAAAAGCGCCCCCGAAATTGCTAACGAGGACGCTAAAGCTATATGATTTGCATTACTGCAATTTGAATTATGCTGTTAAATTCCTGAAATCCACAGGCACTAATTTACTTACCCCAGGCTCTTGCATCGTCACACCATAAATCACATCCACTGCGCTCATTGTTTGCTTATTGTGAGTTACAATGATGAACTGAGAGTTATCAGAGAACTTCTGAATCATTTGTGTGAACTTGCCAATGTTGGCATCATCTAATGGTGCATCTACCTCATCCAAGATACAGAATGGTGCTGGCTTAATTAAGTAAATTGCAAACAACATGGCTGTTGCAGTTAATGTACGTTCTCCTCCACTCAACTGAGTGATGGAAGATGGACGCTTGCCTTTAGGCTTTGCCACAATCTCCACTGCAGTTTCTGAAAGGTTGGTAGGATCTACTAAAATTAAGTCACAAGAATCTTCTTCTGTAAATAACGCTTTGAATACTTTTTGGAAATGCGTTCTAGCAGCATTGTATGTTTCTAAGAACGCCTGATTGGCTGTTGCTTCTACTTCTTGTATTGTTAACAATAAACTTTCCTTCGCAGTGACTAAGTCATTCTTTTGTTCTAAGATAAAATCATAACGTTTTTTCATCTCCGTGTAAGCCTCAATTGCAGTTGGATTCACTTCACCCATATTCTCCAAACGCTTCTTCATCTTCTCAACATCTGCTTGAAGTTCTTCAAGAGTCGCTTCGGTTTGTCTTCCTAAATCTAAAATTTCTTCTAATTCTACTTTAAACTCTACACTTAATCTCTCCTTGGTTCCAGCCAATTGTAGTTTTAAATTATTTAATTTATCCTTAATCTCATTGATCAACTGATCCATTAATTCCTTAGACTTTATCTGAAGTCTTAAAGTACTTTCTTTTTCTTGTAAGGCAGTTCTTAAAGAATAGTAAGCTTGATCTGCTTCATTCAATTTCAACTCCTCTGCTTCCTTATTTCTCAATAATTCAACCAAAGCAGTATCGATAGCTGCTATTTCAGTATTACTTTCTACAATGGCAGAAGATGCTTCTGTCAACTGAACCGTATTGGATTGAATTTGCGTATGTAAGTCATTCAATTGATTGTCTTTGAAAATCACTTCTTGTTGTAAAGCTTCGATTTTGCTTTGCTGCTTCGTCAACTGTAAGTTCATCTCATTGAATTCGCCAGAAGCTAAGTGATAAGCTTGTTCTGCAGCTTGGTATGCCAATTCAATATCTTCTAATTGAGCTTGAGTTGCCTGTAATGAAGCATTCAATTCAATTAATTGAGTTCTAGTATCCCCTATAAGGGCATGCTCTTGTGCAATTTTCTCTGCTAATTCTGCCAACTTAGCGACTGCTGCAACCTGCGCAGAATGTAAGTTTTCTAATCGATTCTTATTGGCAAAAACATCATTAATTAGATGATTTACATTTTGTTCAGTCGTTCTAATTTCTTGCTCTTTCAATAATTCATTATACTGTAAAACCGATTCGTGCTTAACTTGTATTTGCGATTTTAATGCATTCACCACCGTTTCTTGTGATTGAATGTCTTCTAATAATTTTTCTAAATTTTTTGCACGGCCTATTTTCTTTCCTTCAAATAATCCAACGCTACCTCCTGTTAATGTATACTTGCCTTTAACATATTTTCCAGTCTTCTCTAAAATCATACCTGTAGTAGCAGCTTCTAAAGCAGCTTCATTTTCGGCAATAAATACATTTCCTAATAAATGATTTGCTAGTGCTGCATATTTAGGATCAATCTCAATCACAGATAAAGCTGCGATCGTATTGGATGGTGCAGCTTCTGCTTTGGCACCATTTAATTGATCTAATAAGAAGAAGTTGGCCTTCCCTTTTTTATTTTCATCCAATAAATGCACTGCTTGCATCCCTTCCTTTAAATCATTCACGACGTAATAATTCAAATAGGGTTCTAATACATTTTCAACTGCAGTGCGATAAGCCTCTTGAACATATAAAATATCAGAAAGGATTGGCGCATTGTGGTTCCAGCCAGTATTCTTATGTAAGAATTTAACGCTTTCTGGATAACCATCCATTGAGTCCACTAAGCTTTTTAATAAATCGTATTCGTTTTTCTTAGCATCTAAAATCCTAGCTTGTTCAGCTAATTTTGATCTTAGTTGCTCAAGTGCTTCTTGTGTTTCAAAAATACTCGCTTTTGCTTTTTCATTTTGAGCTTGTAAGTCGGCTAAATGGGCTTTGCTTGCAGCTAGTTCCGATTCTTTAGTTGCTAATTGAGTGGTCAGTTCAGCGACTTGTTCCGCTCTATGCAATTGCTCCTCATCTAATTGATGCTGGCTTCTTTGAATGTTTTGAATCGAAGTGTCTGATACGGCTACTTTCTTCTCTGCCTCAAATTGATTTCTTTGTATTTGGCCAAATTGTTGACGCAATCCATCCAATACACCACGTTGGTCGTCGAATTGTGCACGCTTATTGGTTAATTCAATATGTGATTGATCTACCCTATTTTTAAAATCATGGTAATTTTTTTCTTCCTCAGTCACTTGTAATTTTGTATACTCTATAGAATCTCCAATAGTTTTTAACTGACCTTCTGCACGCTCTAAGAATTCTTGGAACCCTTTTTCTTTGTCATTTAAATAGTCTAAACGTTGTGCAGCTAAACTTTTATCATTTTCTTTTACTCTCAGATGCTGAAGCATATCGTTGAACTCATGTTGCATGCTTTGCAAGCCTTTTTCTTTCTGAATGAACACCACACGCTCTTGTTCAAGTGCTGCTTCTTCTAATGCGATACCTGCTTCTAATTGGAATTTTTTATCTGTTTCGCTTTCTTGTTGTTCTGTTAAATCCTTATAGGTTAAATTGAAGCCTTCTAATGAAGCAATGGCTAATTCAATCGCTGTTTCCTTATAATCTTTTTTAATCTCAAAATATTTCTCTGCTTTCTTTGCTTGATTTTCTAAAGTCTTTAATTGGTTGTTGATTTCAAACAATAAGTCCTCAATACGCGCTAAGTCTTGCTCTGTCGCATCTAATTTATTCTTCGCTTCTTTTTTTCTAGTTTTATAGATGGTGATCCCAGCTGCTTGTTCTAACATTTTACGACGACTATTATCCTTGTCCTTGATAATGTCATCTACCATACCCAATTCAATAATAGCATAACTGTCTGTACTCACACCTGTATCCATGAATAAATTATGGATATCTTTTAAACGACAAGACACATCATTCAAACGATATTCACTCTCACCATTTTTATAGTAACGACGTGTCACCGAAATGGTGCTAAATTCTGTAGGTAATAAATTTTTGGTATTATCGAAAGTCAAACTTACTTCCGCCATGCTACTTGCATTTCTAGTTTTAGAACCATTGAAAACCAATGAATCTAAATTCTCAGACCTAAGTGCTGAAATCTTTGATTCTCCAATCACCCATCTAATACTATCTATGATATTACTTTTACCACAACCGTTCGGCCCAATAATACCTGTTATACCCTCGTCAAAACTGATAATGGTTTTATCAGCAAAACTCTTGAACCCCTTGATTTCTAATGACTTTAATCTCACTTTTTGTAATACTTTAAATTGTCAGCGAACATAAGAAAAATCAGTCAAAAAGTCAAGGGATATGGGTGTATTTAGATTGAAATGTGGACAAAAATCTACCCCTTTTCAACAAGGCGACCTCCCTCTGTACTCAGGGTGCGTGCTGGGAACTTGTTTACCACCATATAATCATGGGTAGCCATGATTATGGCAGTGCCATCTTCTTTGGCTATTTGGAACAATATCTGCATGATTTCATCACTGGTTTCTGGGTCTAAGCTGCCAGTTGGCTCGTCTGCAAGAATCAATTTTGGCGAGTTTAACATAGCACGAGCAATATCCACTCTTTGTTGCTCCCCTCCACTCATTTCATAGGTCATTTTGAAGCCTTTATTTTGAAGGCCTACTTTATGCAAAACATCATCCACTTTTTGTTGTATCAATTGTTCATCTTGCCAGCCAGTCGCTTTAAGCACAAAGCTTAAGTTCTCGTTCACATTTCGGTCTGATAACAATTGAAAATCTTGGAAAACCACCCCTAAATTTCTTCTTAAAAAAGGTAATTTTTTCCAGTCCATCTCTTTTAAATTAAATCCAACCACATTCCCAACACCTTCCGTCAAAGTCAATTCGCCATATAAGGTTTTCAATAAGCTACTTTTACCTGTGCCTGTTTTCCCAACAAGGTAGACGAATTCACCTTTTTGAACGTTCAAGTTGACATCTTGTAAAATAAGGCTTCCACTTTGGTAAATATTTGCATGCTCAATTTGTACAACAATTTCACTCATATGGTTTGTGTTAATAGATTAAAATTAATAGCTAAATACTTCCTTTCCAAAACTTCCTTCTAAAACCAACTCCTTTTTTTCTGAAGCTTCCACAAAGCCCACCACTTGCGCTTCTATCCCTAAACCTTTTGCAATTGAAATTAAGCTATCAGCAGATGCAGCATCTGTAAATATTTCTAAACGGTGACCCATGTTAAAAACCTGGTACATTTCCTTTGTATTGGCTCCAGAATTAGCTTGTATCAATTTGAATATGGGTGGCGCATCAAATAAATTATTTTTGACAATACGCATATTGCCTGGCAAATATTTCATGCACTTTGTTTGACCACCACCACTACAATGGATCATGCCTTTGACTGCATCAAAATGTTCTGTCAAAATAGCTTTCACCAATGGTGCATAAGTACGTGTTGGACTCAGCAATAACTTGCCTACACTAATCTCCCCAAACCCTTTGATAGTAAGCATATCCGTCATCCTATTTTTTCCTAAATAAACCACTTCATCCTTTAAAGTTGGTTCAAATGATTCTGGGAATGCGGTAGCATAATAATGTGATAATACATCATGCCTTGCACTTGTTAAACCATTACTTCCTAATCCACTATTGTATTGCGTCTCATAATTCGCTTTTCCAGAACTTGAGAAACCAACAATCACTTGTCCTGGTGCAATTAAATCGTTGGTGATTAATTTTGACTTAGGCCATCTTGCAGTCATGGTTCCATTCACCGCAATGGTTCTTACCACATCGCCCACGTCTGCAGTTTCCCCACCCAAGAATGCAATTTCAACGCCAAATGTTTTAAGTGTATTAAAAAAATCCTGCGTGCCGTTGATCACCTGACTGATTACTTCTCCAGTAATTAATAATTTATTACGATCAATTGTAGACGAAAACAAAATTTGATCATAGATACCTACGCACAATAAGTCATCTAAATTCATTGCAATTGCATCTTGTGCAATGCCTTTCCATACAGATACATCCCCCGTTTCTTTCCAATATAAATAGGCTAAAATACTTTTAGTGCCCGCCCCATCTGCATGCATGATATTAATGTGGTCTTGACTGCCTCCTAAAAAATCCGCATATAATTTACAAAAAGCGTTCGCATATAAGCCTTGATCTAAATCCTGAATGGCGGCATGAACTTCTTCTTTTTGAGCGGATACGCCGCGCTGAGCATACAATGACATGGCTATAAATTGATTTTACAACAAAGGTACAATTGTTTTACATTTGTACCCTATTTACAACATAAAGATGAAGGTTCACAACGATTTAACTTCCCTACCCCAATTTAAAGACGCCATTGTGACAATGGGCGCTTTTGATGGAGTACATAAAGGACACCAACAAATCATTCAAAGAATGAAGCTATTGGCCCAGCAAGTGGAGGGAGAAACCATCATCATTACTTTTCATCCACATCCTAGAAAGGTCATCTCTTCTGTACCTGGTGAAATCAAGCAATTGAGCAATATTAAAGAAAGGATTCAACTCCTGGAGGCAGCGGGAATAGATCATCTAGTGATCATCAATTTTGATTACAAATTCTCTAATTTATCTGCAGCGGAGTATATAGAATATTTTTTATACCAATATTTTAAGCCCAATACCGTCATTGTGGGCTATGACCATCATTTTGGAAAAGGCAGAAACGGCAATATTGAATTATTAAAAACAATGGGGGCAAGATTACAATTTAAAGTAGAAGAAATCAATGAACAACTGGTCCAAAATGAAGTAATAAGCTCCACCTTAATCAGAAATTATATTTCAGAACAACAAATCAAAAAGGCCAATGATTTACTAGGCTATGCCTACTGCTTTGAAGGATTTGTTGTTAGAGGAAATCAATTAGGTAGAACAATTGGGTACCCTACTGCTAATTTACATATCAATGACGAAGAAAAATTGATCCCTGCAAATGGCGTCTATGCTGTTAAAGTAAAAGGAGATTGCACCAATCATGCAATTGTTGAAGGCATGATGAACATTGGAATTCGCCCCACTGTAGATGGACAAAAGAAAGTCATCGAGGTTCATATTTTTAATTTTGACCAAGATATTTACGAACAGTATTTTACAGTATTGGTCTATGAATTTATTAGAGGAGAAGTTAAATTCGATGGATTAGATGCTTTGAAAAATCAACTACATCAAGACAAAATAACTGCTTCAGCAATCTTAGCTAAGTACGAAGTCTAATTAGACTAAGACATTATTTTTACCACCAATTCTTTTAATAAATCTGCATCCGTATTACTTGCATCATTGATGCCTAATACCCTAAGATTGTATTCATGAATCAACAATAGTATCTGTTCCACTTTTGCATAATTATAATGCCTAGTAGCCGCCATTGTAGTTTTGATAGAAAAGAAATTCAAGCCTACTTCGGCCATGATTCTTTTTTCATCATTGGTCCCTAAACCATAGACTGCATATAGTTTACTAAAAAAACCATAAAGGGTCGGAAGAATCAATTGGATAGGCGCCGCTTTTTGATTGAATTCAAAATATTGAATCATCTGGATCGCCTTAGAGAATTTTTTATGTGCAATCGCATCCTGAAATTCAAAGGCATTGAATTCTTTGCTAATGCCAATATATTTTTCGATATCATCTTCGGTGATTTTTTTTCGATCCCCTAAATTCACCATTAATTTTTCTAATTCATTTTTGATCCTGCTTAAATCATTGCCAATATGATCTACAATAATCTGTACCGCTTTAGGGCTAATTTGATAGCCATTATCTGCCACCCACTGATTGACCCAATCAGGTAATTTGTTGTCATACATCTTCTTGGTACTAACAACGACCGCTTTTGTTTTAAGCAATTTAGCCAATGCGGAACGCCCATCTACATTTTTGTCTTTATGTGCCACAATTAGGATGGTGGACGACAAAGGATTTTCAATATAAGAAACCAATTTCTCAATTGAATTCATATGTTGGGCTTCTTTTATAATGACAACTTGCTTTTCTGCAAAAACGGGATAACGTTTACAAGCATTGACAACCTCGGCCCAATCGGCATCTTTGCCATAAAAAATAGTCAAGTTAAAGGCTAAATCTGCCTCAGGTAATAACTTGTTTTCTGCATACTGTACTACCTGATCTATATAGAATGACTCTTCCCCTTCCAGCCAATAAACGGCGTCGAAGACGTTATTTTTCCAATTCGATAAAATTTTAGAAATAGGCATCCCCAAAGATATACAGGAATGGCGTTTTTTTCATATCTTTGCAAAATAAATAAACACATTTTATTATGAGTAACGAAAATTCAGGTAACGGAGGCAAAATTATAATTGGTGCTTTAGCGGTTGCCCTTATTGGTTCATGGATCTACTTTAGTACTTCTAAAACCGAAATTATTAGCAACTACACCACTCAAGTAAACAACTTAGATAGTGCTAAAAATGTTTTACAGGCCGATTTTATTGCAGTTTCTGCAAAAGCAGATTCATTGACACAGCAAAACACAGCATTACAAGGAGATTTATTGTCTAAGTCAAAAGATATCCAACAATTAAAATCTAATATCAGCACCATCTTACAAAAAAAGAATGCAACAGATAAAGAATTAGTAGAAGCTAAATCTATGATCGCTGAATTAAACGGAAAAGTTACTGGATTATTCACTGATTTAGCAAAAGCGCAAGAAGAAAACAAAGTATTGACAGTAAAGAATGAAGTATTAGCCACTGAAAATACGAACCTAAACACGAATTTAACTTCAACTACAAAGGAAAAAGAAAGATTACAAGATATAGGTTCTACCTTAAATGCATCTGCATTTAGTATCCAAGCTGTTTTAGTAAAAGAGGATGGTTCTGAAAAAGTAACTACCTCTGCAAAAAAAGCAAATACCATTCGTTTGTCTTTCCAAATTGATAAAAATAAAATCACCCCTTCTGGTACACAAGATTTATATGTTTGTATCACTGCACCCAATGGTGTAAGTTTTAGTGATGGCGGCAAAATCAATACAAGAGAAGACGGCACTAAAGCCTATTCAAATAAAATAGCAGTGCAATATGTACAAAATGCTATTTTACCAATTAGCTATGACATCAAACAAAGTACTAAATTGATTGAAGGTGACTATTTGGTAGAAGTATATAACAATGGTTTCAAAATTGGCGAAGGAAAAACGACTTTGAAAAAAGGTGGATTATTCTAACCCTAAAAATACCTATAAAAAAAGCGACTCAAATTTGAGTGGCTTTTTTTATACTTCTAACCCATCCATTTTAATACGACAATTCTAAATTGTTGTCTTGTAATTCACTTCCTACATTTAATAAAGAGAAATTATTATAAGACAATGCATAAAACCATAGTTGGATTGCTGCAGGAGAAATATTTTCTACGAAAAAGTTTACTTTATTTAGATAAACAAATAGTTTTTCATTTAAAGTAATCCCATTTTCTTCTGCGACCCATTGATTTAACACATTTTTGAAATTAGCCAATTCAGCATCCAATAAATGATCAAATGCATGTAATTGAATCATTTCAGAAACTGCATCATACATTAAAGCTTTGTTACTTGTTTTCATAACATAGGGTTTGATTATGACATAAAGTTCCAACCCTTATTTAAACTAATTGTTAACTTAAGCTCGGTTTTCCACAATGTGCAAAACTTATTTTAGAATATACTCTATTTCAAAACCACCGCTGCCAATGGAGGTAATGCTAGATGTATTTCCATTGATTGTTTTGTGCCATCCACTAAAACGCAGTGAATAGGATGATTGTTTACATCACCCGATCCCCAAAAGGCTTTATCATCACTATTAAAGATTTCCTTCCAAATGGTTTTACCTTCCACACGGATCGTAAATTGATGCCTTGGAACTGGGGTCATATTAAATACCACTAAAATAGCTTGGTCAGGGTCCTTTCCTTTTCGTTTAAAAGCAATAATACCTTCTTGACGTTGATTCAATTCCACCCATTCAAATCCACCTTCCTCATATTGTAGTTCATACAATGCAGGTTGTACTTTATACAATGCGTTTAACTCCTGCACATAATATTTCATGCCACCATGATTAGGATATTGCAATAAGTCCCATTGTAATTCTGACTGAAAATCCCATTCCTTCGTTGCTGCAAACTCATTTCCCATGAACATTAATTTTGCACCTGGGTGCAAAAACATATAGGCATATAATAATCTAAGGTTTGCAAATTTTTGCCAAGCATCGCCTGGCATTTTATACAACATGGGACTTTTCCCATGCACTACTTCGTCATGGCTTAAAGGCAACATAAAATGTTCATCATGATAATACATCATGGAAAAACTAAATTTATCCTGCGCTCCAGAACGCATGATTGGATCCAATTTAAAATAATCCAAAGTATCGTGCATCCATCCCATCATCCATTTCATACCAAAACCCAATCCATCCATAAATACTGGCTGACTGATGCCTGGCCAATCTGATGCTTCTTCTGCAATGGTTTGAATTGCAGGGAAGTCTCTGTATAAAGTAATGTTTAAATCTTTGATAAACTCAATCGCTTCTAAATTACCATTTCCGCCAAACTCATTTGGCTCCCATTGACCTTCGGCTCTACTATAGTCCAATCTTAACATAGAACTTACGGCATCTACTCTGAGTCCATCAATATGAAATTGATCGCACCAAAATTTAGCACTACTAATTAAGAAGGATTTTACTTCACCTCTTTTATAATTAAAAATATAAGAATTCCAGTCGGGATGATATCCTTTACGCATATCAGCATATTCATAAGTATTAGCCCCGTCAAACATAAATAAACCATGGCTATCATATGGAAAATGCGATGGCACCCAGTCTAAAATCACCCCAATGCTTGCTTGATGAAAAGCATCCACTAAAGCTGCAAATGCTTGTGGATTCCCAAACCTAGAAGTGGGCGCAAAAAAACCTGCTCCCTGATACCCCCAACTTCCATCAAATGGATGTTCCATCACAGGCATGAATTCCACATGCGTGAAACCCATCTCTTTAACATAAGGTACCAATAGGTCTATTAACTGCGTGTAGCTGTTATAACTGTCGGGATTGTTTTTATCTGGTCGCATCCAACTAGCTAAATGTACTTCATAGACAGAATAAGGCTGGTCTATTCGATTTTTGACCTTTCTGTCTTCCATCCATTGTTGATCCTTCCATGAATAGTCAGTCTGCCATGTAATAGATGCTGTTTCTGGCCTTAATTCCCAATAATGCGCATAAGGATCCCCTTTATCTAATTTAACGCCCTTATAGCCATGAATATGGTATTTATAGACTTCGCCTTGTCCAATATTCGGAATAAAACCTTCCCAGATACCCGAGGCTTCTAATCTTACTTTTAAAGGATGTGTCTCATTGTTCCAATCATTAAAATTGCCTGTAACAAATACAGCAGTCGCATTAGGTGCCCATACACTAAAATAGGTTCCCTGCACACCCAATACTTCAATCTGTTTATTACCAAATAATTGATATAAAGTACTATGGGTCCCATGTTGGAAAGCATGCACATCTTCATCTGTAAAGAGTGAATAATTCCAAACTGTTTGAGCAGTATCTACAAAATGGATTGCTTCGTATTTTGACATCTTTATTTAGTTAATTCTATCACCTGCATATGCATTGCAGGAATAGAAAACACTGCTCCTATTTGATCTCCAGAAATGATATCTTTCCCACCTTTAAAGACATTTGTTCTTTCTGTATATTTATTCAAATTAATACTTCTAGCTTTATTATCCGTATTCATTACACACATCACCGTTTGATTATTATCATATCTGAAATAGACATACAATCCATCTTCAGGAATATATTGCATCATATCTCCAGTTTTTAATGCCGAAGATGTTGTACGATACTTACCAAGTGCTTGAACATAATGTAAAAAATCTGCCTCATCGCTGGTTAATCCAGTTTCAGTAAATGCATTCTTTTTGTCTCCATACCAACCACCTGGAAAATCAAGTCTTACCCAGCCATCAGGATTGGATATGCCTTTCATTAATAATTCAGATCCATAATATAATTGAGGAATGCCACGACATGTATACAGCCAAGCATATGCCATTTTTGTTTTTGCAATACTCTCTCCCAATGAAGAATGAATTCGAGTCATGTCATGATTATCTAAAAATGTGACATTGTTATTTGCTTTTTTATACAAATAATCTGAAGCTAAAGTATTGTATAACTTAATGACTCCAGTTGACCATCCATTGGACTCATTCAAAGCAGGCAAGATGCCACCAAATAGTAAACTAAAATCTGAGGTAGATTGTAAATTACTTTTAAAAGGGAGGTTGTAATTATTCTCCACATAATAAGCTTGTGAGGCTACCCCATCCACCCAGCATTCTCCAAATGTAAATATTTTAGGATACTCATCTAATAGGGCTTTGTTTAAACGATTCATGACGTCCACATTGCAATATTTATAAGTATCTACTCTAAATGCGTCTACTCCAAAAGTTTCTACAGACCATATAGCATTTTGAGTTAAATATTTTTCAACCATCGGTTGCTCATGATTGATGTCAGGCATTTCAGTGGTAAACCATCCATCTACCATGCGTTTTGCATCAGCTGCAGAATGGTAAGGATCAAAAATCGCTTGCTCTCTGTAATGGGTTTGAGTATAAGTTGGCCATTGGTGTACCCAATTTTTATCTGGCGCGTCTTGTACCAAAAAATGAAATCTACCAAAATGATTATATACAATATCTTGGATTAATTTCATACCTCTTTTGTGTAAACTGTCACTTAATGCTAAATAGGCCTTATCTCCTCCAAATCTAGATTCTGTTTTATAGTTATCGGTTACGGCATATCCATGTTCAGTTCTATCAGGCATATCATTTTCAACGACCGGCGTCATCCATAATGATGTTACACCTAGCTTTTGCATATAATCTAAATGATTTGCTACCCCTTGCAAATCTCCTCCATGTCTTAAAAAAATCTCTGATCTGTTTAAGGATTGGTCTTTTAATCCTGAAATTTTATCATTTGTGGAATCTCCATTACTAAAACGATCCGGCATTAAAAAATAAACCAGGTCGGCAGGACTTAATCCTTGCGCAAAATCTATACCTCTGTTTTTTCTTCTAGAAAGTAAAGACCAATTAAAAGTAGCTGTTTTGCCACTAGTTGTAATATTAAATTGGACCTTGCCTGGCTTAGCAGCTGCAGCAATTTCAAGATCAACCGCGATATAATGACCATTTTCAAAATGATGCGTTTTTAGGACTTTAACCCCTGGATAGTTGATTGCAATAGTTGCTTTACTAAAATCTGCATCTACAGATCTTAATAAAACTTGCACCTTATTGTACTTCATGTTTACAAACCAATTGCTTGGATAAGCTTCTGTAGCTTTTGACTGAATTGTCAATAATAAAAATCCAACCATCACAAATAATTGAACAAAAGATATTTTTTTCATAAATAATGTTGATTAAAAAAAATGAATATTATAGAATGTTTCTAAAATGACTAAGCCTCCTGTTTGTCTTCTTTGATGATAAAGGCGCAAACTAATCCTGCTAAAATTAATAAACACCCGCCAATCAATACAGCCATCAATCGATCATTGTTTAAATAGACTGACATGATTTTCCCAAAAAATAAAGAAGCAATGATTTCAGGTAATACAATAAAGAAATTAAAGATCCCCATGTAAATTCCCATTTTGTGTTCTGGAATGTAACCAGATAACATAGAATAAGGCATGGATAAGATAGATACCCATGCAATACCAACCAAGCCCATGCTTACATATAAAAGATTAGGTTGGTCTACAAAATAGACTGAAACCAATCCTACCCCTCCAACGAGTAAACACAGTGTATGCGTATATTTTTTTCCTAAACGACTCACCCAAAAAGGTAGCGTAAACGAAAAACCAAAAGTGACTAAATTCAAAATCGCAGATGTGGTGTTGGCATGTTCTAATCCTAATGTAAATACTTCACTATTGGTTGCTGGGTCGCCTTTAAAAATTTGAGTTGCAACACCTGTACTATAATAAAACCACATTAAAAATAAACCAGGCCAAGTAATGAAATTAACCAAAGCCAACCTTTTCATTTGTATAGGCATATGCTTGATAGAATCTACAATTTCTTGCAGAATGCCTAATTGAGGTTTTGATGTATCATCTACCTTAGCGGGATTAGAAGGAGGATACTCTTTACTAGTAATGATGGTGTATAAAACTGATACAAAAAATACCGCACCACCAATATAAAAAGACATTAGAATGTTTTGAGGTATAGAACCATTGATTTTATCTCTAGAGACATCAAACCAATTCGCTAATAACTGAGGTAAATAGCCAGCTATAAAAGATGCCAATCCAATAAACATACTCTGCATGGCAAAGCCAAATGAACGTTGTTTTTCATTTAAATTATCTGCTACAAAAGCCCTGAATGGCTCCATCGTAATATTAATACTTGAATCTAAAATCCATAATACTCCTGCTGCCATCCATACGGTTGGGGAATTGGGCATCACAAATAATAATGCCGAACTTAAAATGGCACCAATCAGAAAAAATGGTCGACGTCTTCCTAATTTGGGATGCCATGTTCTATCACTTAAATAGCCTACGATGGGCTGTACAATTAGACCAGTCATGGGTGCTGCTAACCACAATCCAGGTATTTCATCAGGTGCTGCACCAAGGAATTCATAAATAGCACTCATATTACCCATTTGCAAGCTCCAGCCAAATTGGATACCGAAAAATCCAAAACACATATTCCAAATTTGCCAGAAACTCATCTTTACTTTCACACCAGTATAAGCTGTATTCATTATAGATATTTATATTTGAACCAAATTTATAATTTATAAAGTAATTTTCGACAATAACATCGAATATTCACATCCCATCATCAATTTGCTTTCAAATTACAAAAAACTAGGTATAATTATTCATTTTTAGTGCCGAAGGATTAAATAAAAATTAGTATTTTGGGGATTGATTAAACAAACGATTGCTATGAACCAAACAAAACAGCCTACTAATACCGGCGCATTGACCACCCTAATTGTGGTTTTCTTTTTCTGGGGATTTATTGCAGCTGGGAACAGTGTCTTTATTCCTTTTTGTAAAAATTATTTTGCACTAGACCAATTTCAAAGTCAATTGATTGATTTTGCCTTTTATCTAGCCTACTATATAGGTGCACTTGGCCTTTTCGCATATGGTGCGCTTGGAGGCAAAGACCTAGTTAGTAAATGGGGCTATAAAAAAAGTATTGTATACGGTTTACTATTTTCAGCTATTGGAGCGGCAGCTATGATTGTTGCCGTAAATGCAAATACTTTTACAGGCATGTTGGTTGGTTTATTTATAGTAGCACTTGGATTCTCTCTACAACAAACAGCTGCTCAACCTTTCGCCATTGCCTTAGGTGATCCATCCACCGGAACAAGTCGTGTTAGCTTAGGTGGTGGTATTAATTCATTTGGAACTTCTATTGGTCCAATTGTGGTTGCACTTGCCTTATTTGGATCTGCCGCTGCCATTACAGACGAACAGATCAAACAACTAAGTTTAGACAAAGTCATTATTTTATATACTGCAGTCGGTGGATTATTTATCGCAGCTGCTGCACTATTTCATTTTTCTAAAAAAGTGCCTGCAGGTATTTCAAATGAAACAATGGAACCAGCTGGAAAAGCCCTGTCTTTATTGGTGATTATGACCGGTGTATTAATTGCGATGTTTGTGCCAATTTTTGATAGTTACAAAATTGACCCAGCAAGTTTAACAGATATAGGTCGTCATGATTTAGAAACCTATAGATTAAAATGGCTTTTGGGTGCTTTAGCTGCAGTTTTAGTTGGTTTATTAGCAGCGAATTTTACTGCACAGAAAAATGAAAAAGGATGGGGCGCAATGAAATATCCTCAATTAGTTTTGGGTATGTTGGCCATATTTGTATATGTAGGCGTAGAAGTGTCTATTGGATCCAACTTAGGTGAATTATTAAGACAAGCAGATTTTGGAAGTGTCTCTTCTTCAGAAATTGCACCCTATGTTTCTATGTATTGGGGCAGTATGATGATTGGACGTTGGGCAGGTGCCATCAGTGCATTTGATTTTAAAAAGAAAACCCAGCAATATTTAACTTTCATTGTGCCAATCATTGCATTTGGTATTTTAATAGCATTAAACAGTATTGCACAATATGATATGAGTCCTTTGTATTGGTATATTATTTGTGTATTCATTCAAATCATTGCATTTTATTTGAGTCAAAACAAACCTGCTAAAACATTATTAATATTTAGTTTATTAGGTGTGACGGCAATGGTATTAGGTATTTTTACGAAAGGCACTGTTGCGACTTATGCATTTTTAACAGGAGGGTTGGCTTGTTCAATCATGTGGCCTTCTATCTTCACTTTGTCTTTATCAGGATTAGGAAAGTACACTCCGCAAGGATCTGCTTTTTTAATTATGATGATTTTAGGTGGTGGTATCATCCCTCCTATTCAAGGTAAAATTGCAGACTACTTACAATCATCCCATTTAGATCAACCAGGTTATGGTATTCATAATTCATTCTGGGTAGCTGTAATATGTTTTGCTTATTTAGTCTTTTTTGCAATAGCAGTGAAAGGCATATTAAAAAAGCAAGGCATCAATTACGAAGAAGCTGAAACAACTGGTGGACACTAAAATTTAAAAAAGCATTTATGGAATCATATGTTGTTGGTGTAGATATTGGCGGAACAAGTACAAAATTCGGGATTGTAGATAAGGACGGTAATGTCTTATTCTCTAGCGAGATGTCTACTAAAAAGCATCTTCAAGTTAACACATTCATCGATGAATTACATGAACATTTATCAGAAATGATAGAGAAAGTAGGTGGATTTGGTCGTATCAGAGGAATTGGTATTGGGGCGCCAAATGGCAATATCTATACAGGCACGATTGAGTATGCGCCTAACCTTCCATGGAAAGGCATCATCCCATTTGCAAAAATGGTGCAGGATAAATTTAAAATTCCAGTTAAATTAACCAATGATGCCAACGCTGCAGCTGTAGGTGAAATGATGTATGGCGCAGCAAAAGGAATGAAAGATTTTATCATGATTACTTTAGGGACTGGAGTTGGAAGTGGCATTGTTGCTAATGGCCAATTAATTTATGGTCACGATGGATTTGCAGGCGAATTAGGCCACACAGTGATCATTCCAAATGGAAGAAAGCATAGTGGTACAGACCAACTTGGTTCTTTAGAAAGTTATACCTCAGCAACAGGTGTCGCTGAATCTGCAAAAGAAATTTTAAGTCAATCTGATCGTCCAAGTACTTTAAGAATAATTAATATAGATGAAATCACTTCTAAGAATGTCTATGAAGCAGCTATAAAAGGGGATGAAATTGCAAAAGAAGTTTTTGAATATACTGGAAAAATATTAGGGATGGCTTTAGCAAACTTTGTCATGTTCTCGAATCCAGAAGCGATCATCTTATTTGGCGGATTGACCAAAGCAGGTGACATGATTTTGAAGCCAACAAGGGAACATATGGAGGTTAACTTAATTGACATCTTCCAGAATAAAGTAAAAATATTATTCAGTCATTTGAAAGAATCTGACGCCGCGATATTAGGCGCTTCCGCATTAATGTGGGAGTAAAATACTATTTTAATAGTGCTAATTCTTCTAAATACTTATTTCTCCCCCAGCCTTGTATAACGTGCTTTTCTGAATGATAAGACGATCTTACCAATGGTCCACTCTCTACATAGTCAAAGCCTAGTTCATAGCCGATCGTTCTAAGTTCAGCGAATTCATCGGGGTGAACGAATCTTTGAACAGGTAAATGTTTTTTGGTGGGTTGTAAATATTGCCCAATTGTAAGTACATCACAGCCAACACCTACTAAGTCTTTCATGGTTTGGATCACTTCGTCTTTCTCTTCACCAATACCCAACATGATACCTGTTTTTGTGCGCATGCCCCCTTTCTTTAAGGTTTCAAGCACTTCTAAACTTCTTCTGTACTTTGCTTGTACACGCACACGTTTTGTATTGCGCTCTACTGTTTCCATATTATGACTCACCACTTCTGGTGCAGCTTCGATGATTCTTTCTATTTGTTCTTTGATCCCTCTAAAATCTGGAATCAATGTTTCCAATGTGGTATCTGGTGTGAGTGCTTTAATTGCTTTAATGGTATTGGACCAAATAATAGATCCACCATCTGGTAATTCATCTCTGTCTACACTTGTTAAAACAGCATGCTTCACTTTCATTAAAAAAATTGCTTCTGCAACACGTTGTGGCTCGTCCCACTCCACTGGCTTTGGTCTACCTGTTGCCACTGCACAAAATTGACAACTCCTTGTACAAATATTACCCAGTATCATAAATGTGGCTGTTCCTTCTCCCCAACACTCCCCCATATTTGGACAATTGCCACTCTCACAGATGGTATGTAATTTATGTTTGTCTACTAAACCTCTTACGTGTTTGTAACTTTCTCCAATAGGTAATTTAACCCTCAACCAATCGGGTTTTTTAATATGTTGTTCTGCTGGGACAATCGGTAGTTCTTGCATGCTTTTCTATTATCAGTTGCAAAAATACAAGACTTGCGCTTAAATCAAGCCTTTCGTTGTAAATTTACTAAAATCACAAACCCTTCAATTCAACAGATATGACAGCCACAGTAACCTATGACGCTAATTTAAGAACTACCTGCCTTCACCTTCAAAGCGGTTCAAGTTTTGAAACAGATGCCCCTTCCGATAATAAAGGTCAGGGTGCACGTTTTTCTCCTACCGATTTAATTGCAACTGGTTTGGGCGGATGTTTGATTACCACAATGGGTATCAAAGCAGAAAGTATGGATATTAAAATAGATGGTGCTAAAGTGGATGTGACGAAAGTGATGATGAGTGAGCCAAGAAGAATTGGTAAAATTATCATTGCCGTGACGATGCCAAAACTTGATTTAGATGAAAAGACGAAGGAAATATTGGAAAGAGTTGGAAGAACCTGCCCAGTAGAAAGAAGCCTTCATCCAGATATGGAATTGGATATTAGCTTTACTTGGTTGTAGTCGTTGTATTGGTTGTAGGAAGATAACTTAACAACTTACTCACTGGCAATCCCATTACATTGTAGAAATCCCCCTCGATGCCTTGAATGCCTACCACACCAATCCAGTCTTGTATGCCATACGCGCCCGCTTTGTCATAGGGCTGATATTGATCTACATAATATTCTATCTGTGATAATGTCAAAGGATGAAAATGTACCAATGTCGTTTCACTAAAATTTCTTGACTCGGAATCATTGATCAAATACACCCCTGTGATCACACGATGTGTTTTGCCAGATAGTTTTTGCAATATGGTAATGGCATCAGCTCTATCCATTGGCCTACCGATAATTTCATTTTCTAAGACTACAATGGTGTCTGCTGCGATAATCCACTTGCCTTGATGCATTGGAAATTCAGCCTTGATTTTTTCCTGTACCGCGATTGCTTTTTTTTGTGCAATATAGACTGGCACATCTTGTACATCCATCTCTGCAGGAAAATCTTCTTCTGCCTCCGACACAAGCACATCAAACTCAATATCTGCCCATGCTAGTAATTGTTTTCTTCGGGGAGACTGAGATGCTAAAATAAATCCATTCATATTTATAGGAATTAAAGCAAGAAATAAAAAAAGCCCATTGATAAAATACCCATCAACATCGCAAATTTTATCCAATTGCTCAATCGATTAAAATCTGCTCTAGAAAATGCATTCTTTAAATTAAATAAAACATATACTAGTGGGGCAATAATGGTCACAATGCAATAAATAATTGAAATCCACCATCCAAATGGGATAGCGTACAATTGAATAATGATTAAGACTAAAATAAGGACCATGAGCCAAACCGCCACATAGACTTTTGTGGTTTGTAAGCCCCATGCAATAGGCATCGTTTTACAACCAAATTTTTCATCCCCGTCCATATCTTCCATATCTTTTAGCGCCTCTCTAATCAAAGTCAAAATAAAAGCAAAACTGCTATACAATAACATGAGTTTAAACAATTTCAAATCTGTTGGTAGCATATTCGTAGGATGCACCAATTGCATGAAAGTAAATTTAGAGAAATAAACCACTCCAATTGTCCATGCAGTCAACACGGCAATGACCACATTGCCTATTAAAAAATCTCTTTTAAAATTGGTTGAATAGAACCATAAAATTAAGATGGTCGCTAAATTAGAAAAATGAACATGTACATATTGTTGAAAAGGAAAAGCAATCAGTGAAATATACACACCACCCATGCTCAAAATTAAATGCCAAAAAATGACCCAACGTCTACTAATGTGTGCGCCCACCACCACCATTTTTGGTTTATTGACTTGGTCAATATTGACATCAAAATAATCATTGATAATATACCCAGCTGCTGCAATGCAAATACTAGTCGCTACAATAAAATAAAATGGGTCATCAGCGGTCAATGCCAAATTTGGATAAAGTGGCTTGTAGATAAAAAAATGAAATAGCGATTCTGCTAGTAAGATAAAAAATAAATTAGGCCATCTTACTAATCTTAAAAAATGGATTAAACTTTTCACAGGAGGATTATTTAGCTTGAATATGGTCCACTAGATCCCAATGGCCATTTAATTTAAGCACTTTTTCTATCACCTCTCTTGCGCATCCTTCTCCACCTTTTGCAAGGGCTTTATAACTTGAAATATTTTTAATATCAAAACAAGCATCTGCAGGACATGCAGCAATGCCAACAATTTCCATAGCTTCAAAATCTGGCATATCGTCGCCCATATAAAGCATTGTTTCCAAAGCCACCCCTTGGGTCATTGAAAGCGTTTCTAATAGTACTTTTTTGTCTTTGACTTTCATGTGCACTTCTTCCACGCCCAATTTTTCTAATCTATCTTTTACTTCTTCGGAATAACCTCCAGAAATAATCCAAACCTTATAGCCTTTTTTAATGGCCAATTGAATGGCATAACCGTCTTTGATATTCATTGAACGCACCATCAGCCCATCAGGCATTACAATTAATGTGCCGTTGGTTAAAACACCATCTACATCAAATACAAAACAGGTTATTTTTTCTAAGGCAGTTAGCAAAGGAATTATTTTTTTTGGTTATCGCGCCATTCATAGACCCAAGCACTTTGAATCATCTCCAAATGACCTTCACTAGATTCCTCTTTTTTACCTTCAAAATGAGGCAAGGTTAGTATCCACTCTAAAAGATCGGTGAAACGAACTCTATAAATTTTTGACTCCGTAAAATCATCCCCAAATTTTTCATATAATTTTTGGGCAATGTCTTCGTGGTCATTCCAGTGAATGGGTGGCTCAAATTGATTCATACTATTAATATATCTTTTTTATTATTCTCCTAAAAATTGTGTTTGGTCTGGTAAAGTGATTTCAATTGCACCAGTTCCTGCTTTAAGTTCACATTGACAACCAAGTCTTGACTCAATCCTTGGAATTAACGCTCGGTCAATAAAATCTTCTTCCCTATCAGACAATTCAGCTAGATGCTCCATCCCTTGTTTTACATATAAATGACAAGTACTACATGCACAAACTGCACCACAATTATGGTGTAATTCTATCCCCGCATCCAATAGTACTTCTAATAAACTTTGATCGGCAGCTACATTTTCAATGGTGACTGTTTCTAAACCTTTTTGCTCGAAATTGATTTTTAATGAATACATAAATGGTCGTTACTATTTTTGCAAAAATAGCTTTAAAGGGCCAATGGGTAAAGCACAATGCCCGTTTTATTTGTCGAAATACAAAAAAAATAAGCAGGAGCAGTTGGCGTGGGCTATCTTTGCGTTCAAATTG
>CAMCHR010000025.1 GCA_945874755.1 Chitinophaga pinensis | reverse complement strand
CAGTAGCTATTTAAATAAATCGCAGGAGTTATTCACATTTCGTACCTTTGTCAACACATTTAGCCTATGGAATTTTTGACTCGAAAAATGATAAACGATCCAGTACATGGATTTATTACGATCAATGACCCGTTGATATTTGCCATTTTCAACCATCCTTTTTTTCAAAGATTAAGAAGGATACAGCAAATGGCTTTAGCGCAACTAGTTTATCCTGGTGCTGTGCATACTAGACTTCACCATTCATTGGGTGCTTATCAATTAATGTGTATTGCGATCAATGAACTAAGAGAAAAAGGCATTGAGATTAGTGCAGAAGAAGCTCAAGCTGCAAAAGCAGCCATTTTAATGCATGATATTGGCCATGGTCCCTATTCACATGGATTAGAAAATGTATTGTTAAAAGGTGTACACCATGAGGCCCTTTCTTTGTTAATCATGAATCAATTAAACGCAGATCCTACCCCTGCATTGAATGGTCAATTAACAATGGCAATTCAAATTTTTACCAACCAATATCCAAAAACCTTTTTACATCAATTAATAAGTGGTCAGCTAGATGTGGACAGATTAGATTATTTATCAAGAGATAGTTTCTTTACGGGTGTAAGTGAGGGCGTGGTGGGCCATGAGCGCATTTTAAAAATGTTAAATGTCAAGGACAATATTTTATTAGTAGAAGAAAAAGGAGTGAATAGTGTAGAGAAATTTTTAGTATCCAGAAGGCTGATGTATTGGCAAGTTTACCGACACAAAACAGTCATTGCTGCAGAGAATATGTTGGTTAAAATTATTCAAAGAGCTAAACAATTGACAAAAGCAAAAGACAGTACCATCGCCATTGGTGGGATTTTAGACTATTTTTTATCCAATGAATTTGCCTCCATTGAGCAAATCGATTTGACAGCCTATTGCCAATTAGATGATATAGATATTATGTACGCTATCAAAAAATGGCAAACGCATTCGGATCCAATTTTATCATTATTGTGCAATAGATTATTGAATAGAAAAATTTACAAATGTCAGTTGCAATCAGAACCCATCACGGATGCTGCTTTAAATCAAGCATTAACAGATACAAAAGCAAGGTTCAATGTGGATGACGAAGCTGCAGCTTTCCTATGTTTTAAAGGTGAAACAAGCAATACTTTATACAAGAATGACAGTGAGAATATCCATATTTTGCTAAAAAAAGGTGGAATTTCAACCATTTCTGAGGTACAAAACGCATTAATTGTAGAAAGTCTTTCAACCCCAGTTAAAAAATTTTACATTTGTTTACTGAGTGAATAACACGCAATTCAAATAAATAATGCAAGATATGCTAGAATTTAGTGCCCAACAGATTGCAATGATGATTCAAGGCCAAGTAGAAGGTGACGCATCTGTGACTGTTCATGATTTTGGTAAAATAGAGGAAGCCACTGCTGGTCAACTTTCTTTTTTAGCCAATCCTAAATATGAAGCATTTTTATATTCTTCCGCTGCTTCAATTATCATCATTAGCGATCAGCAAGTATTAAAACAAAAGATAAATGCCACTTTAATTAGAGTGCCAGATGCCTATGCAGCATTTGCTACCCTACTTACAAAATACCAAGAATTAAAATCCCAACAACTTGTTGGGATTCAAACACCTTCATTTATTGCACCAACTGCTACATTAGGTGCAAACCATTTTATTGCAGCTTTCGCTTATATCAATGAAGGTGCTTCGCTTGGTGAAAATGTAAAAATATTTCCTAATGTAGTGATTGGAGAAAATGTAAAAATTGGCAACCATGTCACCATCCATCCAGGTGTTGTCATTTATGCAGATTGTGTTATTGGAAATCATGTGACCATTCATAGTGGAACTATTATTGGAAGTGATGGGTTTGGATTTGCCCCTAAAGAGGATGGTAGTTTTCAAAAAGTACCTCAACTTGGAAATGTGGTTATCGAAGACCATGTTGAAATTGGCGCCAACACCACTATAGACAGAGCAACCATTGGGTCTACAATTATTCGTAAGGGTGTTAAATTAGACAACCAGATTCAGATAGCACATAATGCAGAAATAGGAATCAATACTGTGATCGCCGCTCAAGTTGGCGTAAGTGGTAGTACAAAGATTGGAAAGAATGTCATGATTGGAGGACAGGCTGGTTTAGCTGGTCATCTTGCTATTGCAGATGGAATAAAAATTGCAGGAAGAACTGGTGTAACAAAAACATTTACAACCGCAAATATGACCCTTACGGGCTACCCAGCTGCAGAGCAAAAACAAAGCCTAAGAAGCCAGGTTTATGTCAAAAATCTCCCAGAATTGGAAAAAAGAGTCCAAGAACTCGAAATATTAGTACAGCAACTGTCTAAAAAAGGCTAAATCAGGCGTATTTTTGCTTTAAATCAAGCTTTTAACTAAGCTATTCTAAACTAGTTACACATGGATCAACATTTTAATCCCGATAAGCAACATACTTTATGTAAAAGTATCAGTATTAGCGGAACCGGATTACATACAGGCGTTTTAGTAGATATGGCATTGCATCCTGCAAATCCAGGCTTTGGTATTCAATTTCAAAGAGTTGATTTACCAAATCAACCAGTAATCAAAGCAGATTGTGATTTAGTGACTGATACAAGTCGTGGAACAACTTTACAAGTAGGTGATGCCAAAGTAAGCACGGTCGAACATATCCTTGCCGCTTTAGTTGGTTTAGGTATTGACAATCTTTTGATTGAATTAAACGGACCAGAAATTCCAATCATGGATGGTAGTTCAACACCATTCATTGAAGCCATTGAAAAAGTAGGTGTATTAGAACAAGATGCAGCAAAAGCATGGTACAGCATCGATGAAAATATTTTTCATTACGACGATGATAAGCGTGTAGAGATGGTGGCATTACCTGCATTAGATTATCAAATCACCACACTGATAGATTTTAATAGCCCAGTATTAGGAACTCAACATGCGGCACTTAAAACAATCAAAGATTTTAAATCAGAAATAGCACCTTGTAGAACTTTTTGTTTTTTACATGAATTAGAAGCGCTTTTAGAAAACGATTTAATTAAAGGTGGAGATATCAACAATGCCATTGTAGTAGTTGATAAACCTGTTACCAAAGAAGAAATGACCCGTTTAGCCAAAGTCTTCAAAAGAGATAAAATTGAAGTAAAAAGCGAAGGTTATTTAAATAATTTAGAATTAAGATTTCCTAATGAACCTGCACGTCACAAATTATTAGACGTCATAGGTGACTTAGCATTGATAGGCTATCCAATTAAAGCAAGAATTATCGCCAATCGTCCTGGACATAGTAGCAACGTCGAATTTGCTAAAAAAATAAAGCAGTACATCAAAAAAAATAAACATGTTAAAGATGTACCCTTATATGACCCGAGCGCTACACCTGTTTATACTTTAGAGCAAATAGAAAAAACTTTACCACATCGTCATCCATTTTTATTGGTAGATAAGATCATTGAATTAACAGACACTTCTATTGTGGGTGTTAAGAATGTCACATACAATGAATGGTTTTTCCCTGGACATTTTCCAGGCAATCCCGTGATGCCAGGTGTATTACAAATAGAAGCTTTGGCTCAAACTGGAGGAATTCTTTGTATCAATGCAATGCCTAAAGGTGACTATGATACTTATTTTTTGAAAATCAATAATTGCAAATTTAAACAAATGGTGAAACCAGGTGATACCATGTTGCTTAAATTAGAATTGATGGCTCCAATTCGCAGAGGTATTTGCGAAATGCGTGGCACTGTCTATGTAAATGGAAAAGTGGCCACAGAGTCAGAACTAGTTGCTCAAGTTGTAAAAAGAGCAAAATAAAATTATACCTATGACACATCCATTTACTTATATAGATCCAAATGCTAAAGTAGCATCTAATGTGAAAATTGATCCATTTACTGTCATCCATAGTGATGTTACAATTGGAGAAGGTACATGGATTGGAAGTAATGTCACCATTATGAATGGAACAAAGGTGGGCAAAAATTGTCGCATCTTTCCGGGTGCAGTAATTGGAGCAGATCCTCAGGATTTAAAATTCAATGGAGAAAAAACGACTGTAGAAATTGGCGATCATACGACCATCAGAGAATTTGTAACCATCAACAGAGGTACATCTGATCGTTGGGTTACCAAAGTTGGAAATCATTGCTTGATCATGGCCTATAGTCACATTGCACACGATTGTATCATTGGTAATCATTGTATTTTAAGCAATAGTGTGCAAGTTGCTGGTCACGTAACGCTGGGTGACTATGCATGGATTGCTGGCGTAAGTGCTGTACACCAATTTGTACATATTGGTCAACATGCTTATATCGCTGGAGGTAGTTTGGTAAGCAAAGATGTTCCTCCTTATATTAAAGCTGTTCGAAATCCATTAAGCTATGGAGGTGTAAACAGTGTTGGATTAAAAAGAAGAGGATTTGATTTAGAAAAGATCAATCATATTTTAGATATCTACCGTTATATTTTTAATAAGGGCATGAACACCACACAGGCGCTTGCTTTTATTGAGGAAGAATTACCTGCAACAGATGAGCGAGATGAAATTGTCACTTTTATTAGAGACAGTGGAAGAGGCATCATCAAGCGTTTTGTCAAAGGTGGATTAGAAGATGAATAATATGCAAATTCACTTTACAGCTGCATCAAAAAGATTCAATAAAGAATGGATTTTCTCCAATCTTAATTTCAGTTTTGTCACTGGACACCATTATGCACTAATTGGAAATAACGGATCAGGTAAAAGCACCCTCTTACAAATTATTGCAGGTTATATTGGACTTACAAAAGGTCAGGTCAATTGGGTCGATAACATTGGTCTATCCATTGATAGCTCCAATATATTCCAACAAATAAGCATAGCTGCACCTTATTTAGAATTGGTAGAAGAGTTTACTGCATTAGAGCAAATCGCTTTTCATCATCAATTCAAACCCATCCAACCCGACTTAAAGCCAACTGACCTCTTAGAAAAAATTGGACTCAGTAAAGCGGCCGATAAACAAATAAGAAACTTTAGTAGTGGCATGAAACAAAGATTGAAATTAGCTTTGGCTATTTTTGATCAAGCACCAATTTTATTATTGGATGAACCATGTAGTAATTTAGATCAAGAAGGTATTCAAACCTACCATCAATTAATGCAAGCATACGCGATGCATAAATTAATTATTGTAGCAAGCAATGATCCTCAAGAATATCAGTTTTGTGGCCAAGAACTCTCCCTATCGGATTTTAAAATATAAGCAAGTCACTTAGCTTCTGCTTGCGATCAATAAATTCAAATCGGTGTATTTTAAATTGCATTTTTGACTCATGTAAAAATCAGTCAATGATCCTTTGTATAAATAAACCCCCTCGCGTAAATGTAATTGATGCCAAATAATTTCTTCTAGGCCACCTTGATCTCCAATCTCCACCATTAAATGCATCAAGACATTGCTTATGGCTTGGCTTGCTGTTCTCGCAAAACCACTTGGGATATTAGGTACACCATAATGAATGACATCATGTTTGATCACAATTGGATTTTCATGATTGGTCAATTCGGTGGTCTCAAAACATCCCCCCCTATCCACTGCCACATCAATAATAATACTTCCTGGTCGCATATTCATCACCATCTCCTCTGTTACAACAATGGGAGCTCTGCCAATTTCATTTGTCAATGCACCAATTGCTACTTCACATGTTTTAAGTTGCTTTGCCAATATTTTTGGCTCAATCACAGAAGTCCAAACACGTTGACCTAAATTATTTTGTAGTCTCTGTAGTCTAGAGACATTGTTGTCAAACACTTTGACGCTTGCGCCCAATGCAAGTGCATTGCGAACTGCAAATTCACCCGTAATATCTGCGCCAATCACCACTACTTTAGTTGGAGGAACGCCACTGATACCGCCCAACAAAACACCTTTACCTGAATTAAAATTGCTTAGGTATTGACCGGCAATCAACATCACTGCACTACCTACTATCTCATTCATGCTTCTTAGGATAGGATAGTTTTGATTTTCGTCTTTGATATTTTCGATTGCTAAAGCAGTAATTTTTTTTGCCATCAACGCCACCAACACTTCTTGATTGATTGCAGATAAATGCAAAGGAGAAATAATGGTTTGATGCATTTGTAAAAAAGGCAAATCCGATTCAACTGGCGGCGCCGTCTTAATTAAAATTGGACATTGGTAAACAGCAGCTTTTTCAAAAGCAATTTCTGCACCTGCTTCTGCATAATCTTTATCGGTATAACGGCTGCCTTTTCCTGCACCAGATTCCACCATCACGCGATGCCCATTGGCTACCAATACTCCAACCGCTTCTGGGATGAGGCCAACCCTATTTTCTTGAAATGCAGTCTCCTTTGGAATGCCAATCAACAATGGCTTTGCACTATGAGGTATATCCAATACCTCTTCCTGTGTTTCATAGGAAAATGAAGGATGAATTTGGGGCTTGGTTACACTCATAAAAAATATTTTCATGAAGATACAAAAATACCAGAGATCCTAGAATAGAAAAAGCCTAATTGATTAACCCCCTTTTACTGATTGGTATAAATTCTACGATGATCGGGGTCGATGAATTCAATATTGAATACGACTGCATGCTCCGGCACTAGATTAGGCGCTTTTTCAGGCCATTCCACCAAAGACAAATCAGCTTCCTCCATCGCCGCCTCTACCCCCGCCTGCCTTGCCTCTGCGGCACTCTCTAATCGATACCAATCCATATGGTAAATCAATTTACCCTGTACTTCATATTCATTCATAATAGAAAATGTAGGACTAGACATGGCTTGCTGAATACCCAGGGCTCTTCCTATTGCAGCAATCAGGGTTGTCTTACCTGCCCCCATGGGTGCTTGAAAGACCCACACAGGATGCGTATCATATTTTTTTACCAGCTGAGCGGCAATTTGATCTGTTTGTTCAAGGGTGTAAACTTGGTCCATGTTGCAAATATAAAGCTTCAAATACAATCCTAAAATGGTTTCGTACCTTTATATCATAAATGTGTTAAAATGGAAAACATTCAATGGAAAGTAGATGGTATGAGTTGTACCAATTGTGCGTTATCCATTCATAAATATCTTAGTAGCAAGGGCATACATGAACCTAAAGTGAACTTTATGGAAGGCGAAGTGCAATTTGAATTGGCAGATGCTGCTCAAAAACCCGCTTTAATAAAAGGGATTCAAGGTTTAGGTTACAAAGTGAGGGGCCAAGCAACTGATGAAGTCAATAAAAAATGGTTAGACAATAATAAAGAGCGTGCGATTTTCTCTTTAATCTTTACCCTCCCACTCATCCTACATATGATACCAGGTGTGCACATTCATTGGTTAATGAACCCTTATGTGCAATTGGGTTTAACCTTACCTGTTTTTATAGTAGGTATGAACTACTTTGGAAAAAGTGCCATCAATAGTTTATTACATGGTATTCCAAATATGAATGTATTGGTCTCCATTGGTGCGATCGCATCATTTGTTTATAGTTTATATGGAACCATCATTGGACAAGGCGCACAGTTTGCATATTATGAAACCACCGCCACCATTTTAACTTTTGTATTTTTTGGTAATTATTTAGAAGATGCCTCCATCGCATCCACCCAACGTGCCTTAAAAGATTTAGTGAAAGCACAGAAAGTGATGGCCAATATGATTGTCTTTGATGAACATCACAAAGAAATTATTTTTAATGTATCAGCTGATACCTTGAAAGTGGGTGATATTTTATTAATCAATTCAGGCGAAACAGTGCCCATGGATTGTAAAATATTATCTGGGGAAGCAGATGTCAACGAAGCCATTGTAACTGGCGAAAGTATACCAGTGCATCGAGTAATGAAGGATATCTTATTAGGAGGCAGTACCATCGAAAATGGTTCTATCAAAGCTTATGTCACTGCTGTTGGTGATCAAACGGTGTTGGCTAATATTTTAAAAATGGTCAAAGCAGCACAAGGAGAAAAACCACCCGTACAAATTTTAGCAGATAAAATTAGTGCCATCTTTGTACCCTTGGTGGTGGGGATTGCATTGATCACTTTAATTGGAAATTACTTTTTTACCAATATTGGATTCAGTGAAAGCATGTTAAGATCCATTGCAGTATTGGTCATTTCATGTCCTTGTGCTATGGGATTGGCGACGCCAGCAGCCATCGCAGTCGGCCTTGGGAGAGGTGCAAGAAATGGTGTCTTATTTAAAAATGCAAAAAGCTTAGAAACTTTTAAAAACATCAAGCAAGTTGTTTTTGATAAAACAGGGACTTTAACAACGGGTCAATTTGAGTTGAGTGGTTTTCAAATTGTACAAAATGGGAAAGAGCAGATTTCAGAAGATGCGTTTAAAATACTAAGCTACTCTTTAGAAAAATATTCCAACCACCCCATCGCTAATTGTATTAAAGAAACCTGGAAAACGAAAGATGCCATTGCATGGGCGAAAATAGAAGAAGTAAAAGGGATGGGCATTCAAGCAACAGATAAAGATGGCAATACCTATTGGGCAGGCTCTTTTAAAACATTAGAAGATAAATCCATTGAAGATGGTCATAATATTTATATTCAAAAGAACAATCAATTCATTGGATGGATTGATGTAGCAGATCAAATTAGACCAGAAGCAAAAGAAGTGGTGGATCAATTACACCGTCAAGGTATTGCTACTATCTTATTGAGTGGAGACAGGGCTGCAAAATGTAAACAAGTTGGTGCCGCGTTGGGGATTCAGAAAATTATTGCAGAACAAAGTCCTTCTGAAAAATTAGCTACACTCGATGCTTTAATAAAAATTGCACCAACTGCAATGGTGGGTGATGGTATCAATGATGCCCCTGCGCTAGCAAAAGCCACCATTGGTATTTCATTAAGCAACGCATCCCATATCGCCATTCAAAGTGCACAAGTGGTTTTAATGAATAGTGGATTAAAGAACCTTCCAATGTCCTTGGTATTAGGAAGAAAAACATACGAAACAATTAAAGAGAATTTAGGATGGGCATTCTCTTATAATATCATTGCCATTCCTGTGGCCGCATTTGGATTTTTGGGCACTTGGGGGCCAACCTATGGTGCTATGATCATGGCACTCAGTGATGTGGTCTTGGCATTGAATTCACTGAGGTTATTTAAAAAGAAATTAGATTAAAAGAATCAAATAATTGACTGTTTGGAAGCCTTAGTTGACATATTAAAAAAGCATTGGAACTATGATAGTTTTAGACCGCAGCAATTAGCTGTGATTGAATCTATCCTAGCTGGCAAAGACACACTTGCCTTATTGCCAACAGGCGCAGGTAAGTCCATCTGCTTTCAAGTGCCCACCATTTACCAAAGAGGTATTTGCATTGTGATTAGCCCTTTGATTGCGCTCATGCAAGATCAAGTGAAAGACTTAGTCTCAAAAAATTTAAAGGCTGTTTTATTAGGGAGCCAATTAAGTGCATATGAGGAGTCTATTGTGTTTAAAGAAATTGAAGCAAAGAAATACCAATTCATTTATTGTTCTCCAGAAAAATTAGCACAAAAACATTTTCAAAATTTATTAAGTAGCTTGCCTATTCAATTGTTTGCCATTGATGAAGCACATTGTATCTCACAATGGGGCTATGATTTTAGACCGAGCTATCGCAAATTAGATTTTTTAAAGACCAGTTTTCCTAAGATCCCTATTTTAGCAATGACTGCCTCTGCTATTCCTTTGGTACAAAAAGACATGTTAAAACAATTAGGGGTGGAAGACGCTAACCTTATTACGGATCAATTTTTAAGGCCTAATCTAAGCTACCAAGTCAAAAAGGAAACGGTTAAACTTTTTGTACTAAAGAATTTACTAAAAGACATCGCTGGATCTGTGATCATTTATTGCAATACAAGAAACAATGTGGCCCAACTTGCAAGTATGTTAAGCAGTTATGGATTTTCTGTTGCAGGCTATCATGCAGGGATGGAATTGAATGAACGCAAAAAAGTACAAGAGGACTGGATGCAAGACCATCTTCAGGTAATTGTTTCTACAAGTGCATTTGGAATGGGCATCAACAAAACCAATGTGCGAGCAGTCATCCACTTTGATATTCCCGGCAGCATTGAGCAATACTATCAAGAAGCAGGAAGAGCGGGGAGAGATGGATTGCCAGCAAAAGCAATTTTACTCTACCAACAAAATGATTTGGAATACTGGAATCAGTTGCAAGAAAAAAAGATTCCTCCAATCCCTGTGATTAAAAATGTGTTTCAAGACCTTGCCGATTTTGTACAGTTGCCCGTAGGCATGGGTGAACAACAGCAGTTTTTGTTTGACTTTGAGGTATTTTGTTTACAGTTTAAGTGGGATAAAATCATTGCAAGAAATGCACTACAGTGGATAGAACAAGAGGGGCATATAAAATTTTCACCAAGTTCTTTCAAGCCCACATTGGTTCAAGTCATTGAAAACAGAATTAGCATTCAATTATTTGAAAAACAATATCCTGAAACTGGCTTTGTATTGCAAACCTTATTAAGGACCTATGGCGGTATTTTAGACAGCCCTCAGTTTATCAATGAAGGTATACTCGCAAAATTATTACAACGTGATATTGAATTTGTGCAAAATCAATTAAAGCAATTACAACAATATGGTATGATTTCATTAGAGCAAAAAGCCAATCAACCCATTGTACAATTTAAGTGGAACAGGGCATCTGCTGAATTCATGACCCTAAATTTAGACGAATACCAGGCAAGAAAATTAGCTTTCGAAGACCGTATTCAAGCAATGAGAGATTATATAGGCAGTAGATTAGTTACTTGTAGAAACGTATTTCTTGCAAAATATTTTGGTGAAAAATCGCCTCAAAACTGCGGAATTTGCGACCTTTGTTCAACTAATAACCATTAGTTGTATTTTTAACAAAAGATTGGAATGCAATTTTATAGTTTAAAAAATAAAATCTGTTTCTTTACACAAAGCAAATAATTATGGAAGACAAGAAGAAATATAAAATCCTTTTATGTGAAGATGATAGTAACTTAGGTTTAGTTCTAAAAAACTTTTTAGAATTAAACGATTATGATGTTACACTTGAAAGAGATGGAAGATTAGGGCTTGGCGCTTTTCAACGTGAAAAATTTGACCTTTGTTTATTAGACGTCATGATGCCCAATGTGGATGGATTTACATTGGCAGAGGAAATTAGAGATATTGATCCAGATGTGCCTTTGTTCTTTTTAAGTGCAAAAACTTTAAAAGAAGATATCCTTCAAGGCTACCGACTTGGTGCAGATGATTATATCACTAAACCATTTGATAGTGATGTACTCATGCATAAGATTAAAGCCATTATCAAACGCAACGAGGAAGACCATAAAATCACAGACAATATTGAATTTGAATTGGGGGCTTATCATTTCAACCCAAAATTGAGGGAATTAAAAATTAAAGAAACCACACAAGTGCTTTCCCCTAAAGAAAATGAGTTATTGAAAATGCTTGCAGAATATAAGAATGATTTATTGACCAGAGAAAAGGCATTGAAAAAAATATGGGGTAGTGATACTTATTTCAATGGAAGAAGCATGGATGTATATATCGCTAAGTTGAGAAAATATTTAAAAGAAGATAACACAATAGAAATCGTCAATATCCATGGAAATGGATTTAGATTGGTCGTACATTAATTTTTAACTTATCTGAATAATTCTGGGTTCTCTCCAAAGCCTTGTCCCTTCTGCTTTCCAAGATGCTCGTAAGCTTTAAAAGTGACTTCTCTACCCCTAGGTGTTCTTTGTAAGAACCCTTCTTGAATTAAGAATGGCTCGTATACTTCTTCTATGGTCCCCGATTCCTCGCCTACTGCAGTTGCAATAGTACTAATTCCAACAGGCCCCCCTTTGAATTTTTCTATGATGGCAAGTAGAATGCGATTGTCCATTTCATCCAATCCATGTTCATCTACATTCAATGCTTTCAATGCATGTTGAGTGATCCCTAAATCAACAATGCCATCGTTTAAGACCTGTGCAAAATCCCTTACCCTTCTTAATAAGCCATTGGCAATTCTTGGTGTGCCTCTACTTCTTCTTGCGATCTCAGCTGCTGCAGTTGAATCTAATTTCACTTCTAGGATACCTGCACTTCTTTCAATAATTTTTTGCAAAACAGGTGCAGGATAATATTCCAATCTTGATTTAATTCCAAAACGAGATAACAAGGGCGCTGTTAGCAATCCACTTCTGGTAGTCGCACCCACCAATGTAAATGGATTTAAATTAATTTGTACTGATCTTGCATTGGGGCCACTATCAATTAAGATGTCAATCTTGTAATCCTCCATCGCTGCATACAAATACTCTTCTACCACGGTACTCAATCGATGGATCTCATCAATAAATAAGACATCATTGGGTTCTAAGCTTGTCAATAAACCCGCCAAATCACTTGGCTTTTCAATGACAGGACCAGAGGTTTCCTTAATCTGTACGCCCATTTCATTGGCTACGATCCTGCTCAATGTCGTTTTACCTAAACCCGGAGGTCCATGAAATAAAATATGGTCCAATGCCTCTCCCCTTAGCTTTGCAGCCTTAATAAAAATGCTGATATTTTCAATTAACTGTGGTTGACCGGCAAAAGCATCCATGACAGCAGGACGAATCGTATTTTCGAATTCTCTGTCCTGAGCTGGTACATTTTGAAAAGGGCTATCCAAGTTTGGGTTTGACATTGCTTGTATTATTTTGAAGCAGGCATTGCCTTTTCCAATAAGTGTTTATAAATAAATTGATTTTTCAAATCGGTAAAATGCTTGCCTTTAGCACCACCCCAACCATGACGGCCTCCAGGATACAACATAAATTCAACTGGTTTGCCCTGATCTTGCAATGCACTCAATAATTGAATAGAATTTTGCATATGCACATTGTCATCCATTGTACCATGTACCAATTGTAATACCCCTTTAAAATTTTTGAGATAGGTCATGACATTACTAGACTTGTACCCTTCTGGATTTTCTGCTGGCGTATCCATAAAACGTTCTGTGTAATGTGAGTCATATAATTCCCAACCTGTAACACTTCCACCTGCCATAGCATGTGTGAATACAGATGCACCATAAGTCAAAGCATATGAACTCATATAGCCACCATAACTAAATCCAGTCATCGCAATTTTAGTTGGATCTGCTTGACCATTAGCGATAAACCATTTTGCCATGGTCATATAATCTTCCATTTCCCAATGGCCCAAGTCACGGTACATATAATTAACGCCTTCTTTCCCAAAATGTCCACTCGCGCGGTGATCAAATGCTACCTGAATTAAACCTTCTTGTGCCCATGCTTCTTTAGTTGGATTAGAAGACCAGCTGTCCATGACTGTACCTGCATTTGGACCACCATAGATACTCACTAATAATGGATACTTTTTATTTGGATCCATATTTTTAGGCCAAGTCACCAAGGCTGGTAATTCAAATAAACCATCAGCACTCTTGATACGAATCAATTCTGTCTTAGCCAACTTAGTCGCATCGAAATTAGCTGGTGTGGCAGTGCCTAACACTTCTACAGTTTTCTTTTGTGCGTTAATCAAAGCCATTGTCGTTGGTGTTTGTACATTGCTATACAGGGTTACAAAGTTTTTTGCATCAGGTGCTAAATAAACTTGTGCGTTATTAAATTCTCCAACAGTTAATCTTTTTTGATTCTTACCATCAAATCCAATAGAGTACAAATCTATTCTAGTACTACTTTCAATGCCTCTTGCAGTGAAATAAATAGTTTTATTTTTTTCATCAATTTGTCGAATACCTAAAATAGTAAACTTGCCATTGGTAATAGGATATTGCAATTTGCCTTCCATGTCATACATATACAATTGATTCCATCCACTTGCATCCGCTTGTGCAATGTATCCTTTGTTGTTTGGGATAAAATTAATTCTACCTCCGTTTCTGTCTTCTAAATCAATCCATGTTTTTTGGTATTCTGTGTACACTGGCTTTTTTACACCTGTGGTCATATTTAATTCATAAATTTTCAGGTTGTTTTGTCCACGATCCATCCAACTTAACCACATCGCATTGTTATTTGGATTCCAAATAGGCCATCCAAAATATTGATCCTCTGCTTCATTAAAATCAGCCCATGTAATGCTTCCACCATCTGGTGTTGTCCATCCGATTTTTACTGTTGGATTTTGATCACCCGCTTTTGGGTACCTTGTTTCTTCTACAAAGCCATGCTGCCCTTCACTATTGTAAATAGGGAACATAGGTACTTTACGCTCGTCAAAACGCATAAAAGAAATAAACTTACTATCTGGACTCCACCAGAAAGCACGGTACTGTGTTGAACGACCAAAGATCTCTTCAAAATACACCCAACTAGCATAACCGTTTAAGATACCTGTAGCACCATCATTTGTAATCGCTACTTCCTTTTTAGTCGCTAAGGATAAAGTGTATAAATTATTGTTCTTCGTATACCCTACGTAATTCCCATCAGGTGATAAAGTTGGATTTTTTTCTTCCGTGGCGTCAAAAGTCAATTGCGTCTCTGTCCCATTTTCTTTCAAAAAGACATCTCCCTTTTTTAGGAACACCGTTTTTTCAGTTGGCACCACATCTGCTGGCGCAATGCTGTATTGCTTTGTAGTTAGATTGTACACATAATTTTTAGGAGTAGTATCGTCACCTCTTTTCGTGTTCAATACAAATTGATTGTTGTCTACCCAACGTATAAAACGTGGTAATCCACTTTGAGGCATTTGTGCTATTCCTGAGGAAGAGAGCAAACTGAAAACGACTGCAAATAAGATTGTTTTTTTCATAGTATTTAATTTTATGCTAAATCACCACATTAACCATTTTACCTTTTACGAATATGAGTTTTTTTATTGGTTTTTCTTCTATCCATTTTTGAATCAATTCATTATTAAGCACAATTTCCTGCACCTCTGCTTCTGTTGCATCTAAAGCAATCGCAATATTAGCTCTGACTTTGCCATTGATACTTACTGGATACGCCTTAGACGTCTCGGTGACATACTGCGCTTCAAAAATTGGGAAAGGCGCATCCATTACCAATCCTTGGTTGCCAATCAAGGACCAAAGTTCTTCACTGATATGCGGTGCATAAGGTGCCAATAAAATAAGCACTTGCTCTAACACTTCTTTTTTATGACAACCCAAGTCAAACAATTCATTCACACAAATCATAAAACCACTCACCGCAGTATTGTAACTATGTCGCTCCGTATCTTCTTCAATTTTTTTTATTGTTTTATGCAACACTTTTAATTCTGCTGGCGTTGCTTTTTCATGCACCCAAATTTGACCTTTCATTTCGTCATAAAACAACCTCCACAATTTTTTCAGGAAACGGTGTACGCCTTCTATGCCTTTGGTATCCCATGGCTTACTCTGTTCCACCGGTCCTAAGAACATTTCATACATTCTAAAAGTATCTGCACCATATTTATCTACAAGCACATCAGGATTTACCGTGTTGAATTTGGACTTAGACATTTTTTCTACTTCCACACCACAATTGTACTTTCCATCTTCTAATTCAAATATTGCATTAGCATAATCGGGCTTCCATTTTTTAAACGCTTCGGTATCCAATACAATCCCATCTACAATATTTACATCTACGTGCAATTGATCCACTTCCATGGTCTTAGCCAATCCAGCAGAAACAAAAATTTGAGTCCCTCTTTTGCGATATACAAAACGAGAACTTCCTTGGATCATTCCTTGATTCAATAATTTTTTAAAGGGTTCATCAAAGCCAATATGTCCCAAATCATACAAGGTCTTTGTCCACATTCTACTATACAATAAATGCCCTACAGCATGTTCGGTTCCACCAATATATAAATCTACCTGACCCCAATAATCACTCACTTTTCGATCACAAAATGCAGTGGTATTATGTGGATCCATATACCTTAAAAAATACCAACTACTCCCGGCAAAGCCAGGCATGGTATTGGTTTCATAATGATTGGCTTTCCAATCTTCGATATTGGCTAGTGGCCCTTCTCCGTCTGGACCAGGTCCATAATTTTCGACAGTAGGCAATAACAATGGTAAATCAGTTGCTGATAAAGGATAAGCAATGCCATTTTTCCATTGTATTGGAAATGGCTCTCCCCAATAACGTTGTCTACTAAATGCAGCATCACGCATACGGAAATTGACTTTCTTTTTTCCAATACCCATTGCTTCTAATTTTTCATTCACTACAGCAATGGCGTCTTTTTGAATCATTCCATTTAAAAAATCACTATTGCTTAAAATGCCTTCTTTGGTTGGATTGGCAGCACTGCCGTCATAAGCATCTCCAATGATATTGGTAATAGGAATTTTAAAATGTTGTGCAAATTTAAAATCACGATCATCCCCGCAAGGCACTGCCATGATAGCACCTGTTCCATATCCAGCAAGTACATATTCAGAAATCCAAATTGGGATGCGTTGTTGGTTGAATGGATTTACTACATAGGCGCCTGTAAAACAGCCTGTAATTTTTTTCTCTGCGATACGCTCTCTTTCACTTCTGCTTTTTACATAAATTATATAGGCTTCTACTTCTTTTTGATGCGCCGCAGGTACAATCTCTGGTATCAGAGCATGCTCTGGCGCTACCACTAAAAAGTCTACGCCAAATACCGTATCCGGTCTTGTGGTATAGACAGTAAGCATTGCAGTATGATCTGCTACTTTGAAATCAATCTCTGCGCCATAACTTTTACCTATCCAATTGGATTGCATTTCTTTCATTGCATCACTAAATTGGATGGTATCTAATCCTGCCAACAATCGATCTGCATATTCTGTGATGCGCAAATACCATTGACGTAATTTCTTTTTTTCAACTGGATGCCCTCCTCTTTCACTATATCCATTAATCACTTCGTCATTGGCTAAGACAGTGCCCAATGCTGCGCACCAATTCACTTCACCAATGCCACAAAATGCCAATCGATATTGCATTAGCACATCTTGCTGCGCTTTTTCATCCCAACTACTCCATTGATCTGCAGTAAAATTTAAATTTGGATCCGCAGGACAAACATGATGCAGATTACCTTCCTTTTCAAATGCTGCTAACAATGCAGTAATTGGATTGGCTTTATTTAACGTTCGATCAAAATAACTATTGAACAATTGCAAGAAAATCCACTGTGTCCATTTATAGTAAGTGGCATCACAGGTTCTTACTTCTCTATCCCAATCATAACAAAATCCAATATTGTCTAATTGACTTCTAAAATTATCAATATTGTTGTGGGTGCTTTTTGAAGGATGCACCCCATGCTCCAGGGCATATTGCTCTGCAGGTAACCCAAAAGCATCGTATCCCATTGGGTGTAATACATTGAATCCTTTTAATCTCTTATACCTACTATAAATATCAGAAGCGATATAGCCTAAAGGATGGCCCACATGCAAACCTGCCCCACTTGGATAAGGAAACATATCTAAGACATAACATTTTGGCTTACTGCTTTGATTGGAAACCTGATATGCTTTCTGATTTTTCCAGCTCGTTTGCCATTTTTTTTCGATTGTCCTAAATTGATACTCCATCTGCTAAATTTTCTTAAAAATCTGTAATTATTCGGTTTTGAATCTGCCAGCCCACTATACCTCCTATTTTTAACAAAAATTGGGTATAATTCGACCTCTGCAAATGTAAGTGTTTAGCGTTCAAAACCCTACATTTGCAGTGCGAACAAATAAAATTTTAATGCCATGGCAGTATCCGGAAATGGATCTTTAAAGAGAAGCAAACCAAACTATATCTACAGCATTGTTGGCGTAGCCATTGTGTTGTTCATTATGGGGATCATGGGTTGGCTTTTCTTAAACCTTCATGCTATTGGAGACAATTTCAAAGAGGATATTAGAATTAGCGTTTACCTAAGAACTGCAGACAAAAATACGGTGGGTAAAATTCAAGCCTTTATTGCTGCCGCACCCTACGCTAAAAACGTAGAATATGTTGACAAAGAAAAAGCTAAAGCGATTTGGAATAAGGAGAATAACGAGGATTGGTCAAAAATTTTAGCTTTAAACCCATTACCAGAAAGCATTGATTTTTTTGCTAAAGCAGACTATGTCAATCCAGATAGTTTAGCAGCAATTAGCGCGAGCATTGCTAGCAATTTCAAAGAGGATGTAGCGGATATTCAATATCCAAAAAGTTTAGTCACTAATTTAAACGAGCGTGCTACTAAAATTGGCTTCATCTTTTTAGTGATGTCTGTTATTTTATGTGCCATTGTGATTATTAGTATCGACAACACCATTCGCTTAGCCATGTTTAGCAATCGTTTTTTAATTAAGACGATGCAAATGGTTGGGGCGACAAGAAACTTTATTTCAAAACCACTTGTCATACGTGCTTTAATGAATGGATTAATCAGCGCTTTAATTGCTATCTTTTTATTGTTTGGATTGATCCAGTGGGCCACTTCACAATTTCCTCAACTTCAAACCTTACAAGGTATTGGTAATAGCTTATTGTTATTTGGAGGGCTGATCATCACTGGAATTGGTATCTCTGTCTTAAGCACTTACCGAAGCGTAGTGAAATATTTAAAAATGAAATTAGACGAACTTTATTAATCTATTTATTATGAAAGAAAAAAATACAAAACGCTCTTTAGACCTATTTGGAAAATCTAATTACACTTGGATGATCATTGGCGCCGTATTGATTATTGGGGGCATGTTGTTAATAGCTGGTGGTAAAAGTGCCGACCCAAACGTTTTCAATGAAAACGAAGTGTATAGTTTTAGAAGAATCACGCTTGCACCATTGTTGATTATTGCAGGTTTCATTGTAGAAATATATGCTTTATTCAAAAAAGCTTAAGCCTCTTTATACTTATTAAGAGCGATGCCTGCATCGCTCTTTTTTTTAATCCAGACTATGAATACGATACAAACTATTATCATTGCTATTATTGAGGGTATCACCGAATTCTTACCGATATCGAGTACGGCACATATGAAATTTGCCAATCCATTTTTGGGGATTGCGGATAGCCCTTTTGTAGACCTCTATGAAATTGTAATACAATTTGCTGCTATCCTTTCGGTCGTGGTGATTTATCGTAAGGAATTCTTCAATTTCAAAGACTATCGTTTTTATTTAAAATTACTTTTAGCAGTGCTGCCTGCATTGCTTTTTGGCGCTTTACTAAAAAAATACATTGACGCTGTTTTAGATAATTTATGGGTGATAGCCACCGTCATGGTATTGGGTGGTATTGCTTTGATTTTCATAGATCGTTATTTTAAAAAGCAAGTCGCTCCTGTAGACCATGCATCCATTCAATTTAAACAAGCATTTTGGGTTGGTTGCTTTCAGGTATTGGCGATTGTTTTTCCTGGACTTAGCCGAAGTGCAGCTACTATTATTGGTGGTTTAAGCCAAAAACTAAGTAAAAAAGCTGCTGCAGAATTTTCATTTTTTTTGGCGGTGCCTACTATGCTCGCTGCCTCAGCAAAAAGTACATTGGATGTCTACCAAGACCACCCAGAAGTATTTGTGACAGACAACGTAATGAATTTATGCATTGGCGGAATCGTCGCATTTTTTGTAGCCTTAGTGAGCGTAAAATTCTTTATTGAATTTGTCCAAAAAAGAGGCTTCTCTATCTTTGGCTGGTACCGCATTGCATTAGGATTAGCCATGCTTAGCTGGCTCTTCCTTCAAAAAGCCTAATTGATTTTAAGATACATTAGCAATTATTCGTATTTTGAGGCTAAACACCTTGCAAAATGCAAACTGCTTCTAAAAAAGTAATCAATAGTTGGACCATGTACGATTGGGCCAATAGCGTCTACAGTCTTGTAATTTCTTCGACCATTTTCCCTGCTTTTTATGAGGCTGTGACTAGTGACGGCAATGAGGCGACTTTAATTGATAAAGTTAAAATCGGTTCTTTTGAATTCATTAATACTGCTTTGTACAATTATATATTGGCTATTGCATTTATAATAGTTGCCCTTTTATCTCCGCTCCTTTCATCTATTGCAGATTTTAAAGGTAATAAAAAACAATTTCTTAGATTTTTCTGTACCCTGGGTAGTTTGGCATGTTGCAGTCTCTACTTTTTTGATGCTTCGCATATTGGTTTGGGATTAATTTCCATGATCATTGCTTGTATTGGCTTTTGGAGTAGTCTGGTATTTTACAATTCTTATTTACCAGAAATTGCTGCACCAGAAGACCAAGACCGTGTGAGTGCAAAAGGATTTATGATGGGTTATATTGGCGCTGTCATCTTACAATTAATCTGTTTTCTCTTTGTATTAAAACCAGACTTGTTTGGCATCACCGTAGGTAAAGCTTCTCAAATTTCTTTTTTACTGGCTGGCATTTGGTGGTTTGGTTTTGGACATTGGTCCATTACTAATTTACCTGCAAGCGTTAAAAACTTAAAGACGGATCAATCAGATAATCTTTTTGTAGGCGGTTATAAGGAACTACATAAAGTATGGTTGCAACTTAAAAAATTACCCGTTTTGGATCGTTTTTTGGGCGCTTTTTTCTTTTATAATATGGGCGTACAAACAGTGATGTTAGCGGCCACGCTTTACGGAAAAAGTGAATTAAATATCCCTACAACCAACTTAATCATTGCTATTCTAATCATTCAATTGGTGGCCATCCCAGGTGCCATGCTCATGAGTAAGATGGCGGTTAAAATAGGAAATTTTAATACTTTAATGATTGCAGTTTCCTTTTGGATCGGCATTTGTATTATTGGTTACTATGTCCCAAGAAATGGCATTACAGAATTTTATTGTTTAGCTACGATGGTTGGATTTGTGATGGGAGGCATACAATCCGTGAGCAGGAGTACTTATGCAAAACTAATGCCACCAACAAAAGATACGACTTCCTTCTTTAGTTTTTTTGACGTCACAGAAAAAGTGGCCATCGTAATTGGTATGTTTAGCTTTGGTTTTATCATCGAATTAACAGGCTCTCAAAAAAATGCCGTCCTTGGTTTGTGCGTATTTTTCATCATTGGTTTAATTTTATTGTATAGAACTTCGCTAAAAAATAAGCATGCAAGTTTATAGTATCCATACTGGTAATTTCAAACTCGATGGGGGTGCTATGTTTGGTGTGGTGCCAAAATCCATTTGGAATAAGACCAATCCAGCAGACGAAAACAACCTTTGTACTTGGGCCTTAAGATGTATGTTAATTGTATCAGGAGATCGCACCATTTTAATTGATACAGGAATGGGCGATAAACAAGATGCAAAATTCTTTAGCCATTACCATCCAAGTGCAACCAAGACAATAGCCCAAGCATTGGCCCAGCATGGTTTTAAGCCAGAAGACATTACAGATGTACTATTAACGCATGTACATTTTGACCATGTAGGTGGCGCTGTGAATGATGAAAATGGAACGCTCAAATTGGCTTTGCCCAATGCGACCTATTGGGTAAGTGCCCCACATTGGGAAACAGCGACAAACCCAAATAGAAGAGAAAAAGCAAGCTTTTTAAAAGAAAATATCATGCCCTTAATGGAAAGTGGTCAATTGAAATTAATTGAGCTCCCTCCTTTTAAAAGCGACACCAGTTTACAAGAAATTCATTTTGCAGAAAATATCAGCTGTATTGTTGTCAATGGACATACACAGGGAATGCTCTTGCCTAAGATTCAATATGGCAATCATCAGATTGTATTTATGGCAGACTTATTACCCTCTGTAGGACATTTACCTATCCCATTTGTAATGGGCTATGATATGCAACCGCTGTTTACACTCAACGAAAAAGAAATCTTCTTAAACGAAGCATGTACCAAAAACTATACTTTATTTTTTGAACATGATTCGGTGAATGAATGCTGTGGCTTACATGTAACTGAAAAAGGCATTAGAGCAAAAAATTGCTTTAAATTAGATAGCTTGAAAAACTAAAGCTTCATTTGTATCTAAACATTGACCGAATAGTAAAAAAATATTTATTCAGGGACTATTCTACTTCAATCATAGCAGTTAAAGGATGTCTTAATCCTTGATAGCTTTTCATATCTACTTTGATACTGCCTACAATAATAGGCGTTTCTATTCTAATTGGAATATGGTTGTCGTCGTCTGTAACCCATATGGTCATGAGTTCTCCGCCTTCAAACATCGACCCCTTCACAAGTAAAGGGGCTATCTTAATAGCTTTAAATTTGCCAAACCTAGTTTGAATAATTTCTTTCCCTAAATATTTAAAATACGAAGGAAACAATTCATTGTCAAGAAAAAAGTTTAAGTATACTTTCTCATTGACTTGAAGATTACTAAAATCTAAATTCCTTACGGCATACACCGCACTTATCACATCAAATGTACAATCTGCTGCTTTAAAAGATGCGCCTTTTTGGGTAGTGACTTCGTTGGACTTTTGATTGAAAGCAAGTGTTTGATTCTGATGGAATGAACCTTCATTGATACTTCTACTAAAAAAATAGGGCAATAAAGTTTTGCTATCTACAATAGATTCATATTTGTCTCGCACTTTGAAAATCCAATCATATTTACGATTGGAATTACCAGTTGCAGTAAAAGCATATGCAGCGTCACCTTCCCATTTAGTAGGCGTAACCGTAAATTGAGCGTCACCAGCATTTACATATAAGCCTATCACATTGTAAAATATGGTATAGGTAATTTTTTCACCAGTATTAAATGATGTATTAGATTGACTACATAGCTCTTTGGTCTGCTTTGGCAGCACAGATAAAAAAGTAGCCAACCAAATTTGAAAGAGGTATAAAAACATGATAAAGACTATTGACTATAAAATTATTGCTTTATTCTAAAACTAAGTAATAAAATCGCGCCCAATATAGAAGGTATTAAAAAATTGACAATCCATATTAAGGTAGTTAATGCAATGAGCATAATATCGTTCTGATAAAATGGTGCCATTAATAATAAAAATAATTGCCCTCGAATCACTAAATCAGTCAAGCTAATTGCAGGTATCATACTCAGAAAAAATAATAAAGCCATAACAGCAATACTTAAATCTATCCACCCGACTGGTATAGAAAGCATTTGTGCTGCCCAATTGTACTGCATGAGGTAAATGCTATAGCGCGCAAATGCAAGCGCAAGTAGTTTCCATTTTAATGCTTTATCAATTTGCAGGAGGTTGATCTTAGATAACCAACCTTTTAGAGGCTGATTGTAAAAAAATAAAAACAATGCAATGATTCCACCCAATGGCGCAACCCATTTTAACCATGGGAAAAATGGGAGGTTCCAAAATAAGGCAAAGCAACCAAAACAGATGGTCATTAAAATTTGTGCAAAGGAAGCCCATGCCATTTGTGTAATGCCTTTCAATTTAGTTCCAGGGGCTAAAAAAAAAGTTCTGCCCACATAGTCACCAGACCTTGCCGGTGTAAAAAATGAAAAAGCCTGACCTACCAATACGGCCCTTAGTGCTTGCAAAGTGTTGAACTTATTTGTAGATGCTATCACAGATTTCCATTTGATAGCTTCGATGGTATAATTCAGTGTCAATAAACAACCCATGAGCAGCCAAGCTGTCCAAAGAATTTTGGCCAATTGTATTTTTAAATCTGCGCCGTATTGATTCAAATTTTCATTTTGCAAGACCTTATTGTAGATCGCAATGGCACAAATCACAAATAAGATGAACCCAATCAATTTATTCCCAAGAGAAAGCAATGGCTTTAGTTTACTCGAATTCATATTTTGTAAAGATCGTATTTTGAAGGGATATCTGTAACTTTATACCTATGTCAAAAACACCCATTATTTTAGGTATTGATCCTGGAACACAAATACTGGGCTATGCTATTATACAAGGTGGTGTTCAGCCAAAAATTATCATGATGGATGTGCTTAAATTGACCAAAGAAAAGGATATCTATGCACGCTTACAGATGATTCATGCTAAGATTATTGAATTGATGGAAACCTATCATCCAGCGCATTTTGCGATTGAAGCCCCATTTTTTGGAAAGAATGTACAGAGTATGTTAAAGTTAGGAAGAGCACAAGGTGTTGCCATTGCAGCAGCCATGCATTACAATACACCAGTGACAGAATATGCACCCAAAAAAGTAAAGCAATCCATTACAGGCAATGGCAATGCGGATAAAGAGATGGTTTGGAAAATGTTAGAACGTGTTTTAAATGTAAAAGAAAAGCCTAAGCACTACGATGCCACCGATGCACTTGCAGTCGCATTATGCCATTGGCATCAAATCAATCGACCAGTAATTAGTACTGGAAAGGGTTTAAAAAGTTGGGATGATTTTATTCAAAAAAATCCAGCTCGTTTAAAAAAATAATCTAGTAACAAAGAAAGTCCAATTAAAAGATTTCAACGCTTTCAAAGCAATAGTAATAGTATTGTCTTACAAGAATCATGGCAATTTAGCAATGATTACTTCTTGTACTGCTAAAAAATCTGCTTTGGATAATTGTAATTTTGGATTGGAAAAATTAAGGTCTTCCGCTTGGTTGATTGGAATCAAATGCAGATGCGCATGGGGCACTTCTAATCCAACAGTCACCATACCTATACGATTACACGGAAAACTAGCCTCTATTGCTTTTGCGATGGGTTTTGCAAAGACCAATAATTCAGAAAGATAATTATCTGGCAGTTCAAATACTTTATCCACTTCTATTTTAGGCACCACCAATACATGTCCTTTTTGCAAAGGAAAAATATCCAAGAATGCAATGAATAGTTCATTCTCCGCAATCTTGTAAGCAGGGATTTCTCCTTGTATTATTTTTGAAAAAATAGTCATCACAAATTGGATCGTACTCTTAAATGGTAATATTATCAATACTAAATTTCATCACGCCATTGGGCGCTTGAACCTCTGCGGTTTCACCGATTTTTTTACCAATCAAACCTTTTCCAATTGGAGAAGATGCGGAAATTTTACCTGCTTTTAAATCTGCTTCCTTTTCTCCAACTAATTGATAAGTGACTGACTTTTTTGTAGCCAAGTTGGTGATTGTCACCTTGGTTAAAATGGTCACTTTGCTTGTATCAATCGTACTAGTATCTACAATCTTTGCGTTCGATATGGCTACCTCTAATTGCTTGATTTTAGATTCTAACATGCCTTGTGCTTCTTTCGCTGCATCATATTCGGCATTCTCTTTTAAATCCCCTTTTTCCCTTGCTTCTCCAATCGCTCTTGATGCCGCTGGACGATCATGAGATTTCATGCGTTGTAATTCCTCACGCATTTTATCAAAAGTCTCTTGGGTTACATATACGTTTGTTTCGCTCATACCTTCAGTTTTTATAAAAAAAATACAACGCCACCTGATTGGAGCGTTGCATGAGACAAAGATATCATATTAGGGTCAAATGATCCCTAATTTTTCTA
>CAMCHR010000024.1 GCA_945874755.1 Chitinophaga pinensis | reverse complement strand
ACTCCATTACAAACGAGTGCAAATACTGCAAAGTATATTGCCCTTGAAGATCAATTCGGCGCACACAATTATCATCCCGTTCCTGTTGTACTTGAAAAAGGCGAAGGCGTTTTTTTATATGATGTAGATGGAAAAAGATACTTTGATTTTTTAAGTGGTTATTCCGCTGTAAACCAAGGACACTGCCATCCAGCCATCATTAAATCCTTGACAGATCAAGCTCAAAAATTAACATTAACCTCTAGAGCGTTTTACAATAACCTACTCGGGGAATACGAAAAATACATCACTGAATACTTTGGATACGATAAGGTACTGCCAATGAACACTGGTGTGGAGGGAGGAGAAACCGCTATTAAATTAGCAAGAAGATGGGGCTATGCTGTAAAAGGCATTCCAGAAAATCAAGCAAAAGTAATTTTTGCGCAAGGTAATTTTTGGGGCAGAACTTTAGCCGCAATTTCGTCTTCTACAGACCCAAGTAGTTACAATGGTTTTGGCCCTTTTATGCCTGGATTTGGTTTGATACCCTACAACGATCTAACTGCACTAGAAACAGCATTGCAAGATCCAAATGTAGCAGCTTATATGGTGGAACCTATCCAAGGTGAAGCAGGTGTGGTAATTCCTACAGACGGCTACTTAAAAGGCGTTAGAGATTTATGTACTCAATACAATGTGTTATTTATTGCAGATGAAATTCAAACGGGACTTGCAAGAACAGGAACTTTACTTGCTTGTGATCATGAAAATGTGCGACCTGATATTTTAATTTTAGGAAAAGCATTAAGTGGCGGTACCATTCCTGTTGCTGCAGTGCTTGCAGATGATATTATTATGTTGCAAATTAAGCCAGGCGAACATGGATCTACTTATGGAGGAAACCCATTGGCTTGTGCAGTTGCTATGAAAGCGTTGGAAGTGATCAAGTCCGAGAAGATGGTTGAGAACTCATTTAAAATGGGTGAAATTTTAAGAGCTGAATTAGCAAAATTAAATTCTCCATTTATTGCTTCAATAAGAGGACGTGGATTGTTAAATGCCATTGTGATCAAACATGAAAATCCTGATGCATCTTGGGACTTATGTTTATACTTAAAAGAATTAGGGATTCTTGCGAAACCAACCCACGGAGATAAAATTAGATTTGCTCCACCATTGATTATTACTGAAGCACAAATTAAAGAAGCCGTTCAATTGATTGGAAAAGGGCTTGAGCAATTAGCGAAATAACAACTTTGAATTTCGATTATAAATAGCCCTCCAGAAGAGGGTTATTTTGTTTTAAGCTTAGGCAAGAAAGTCATGATTAAAATTGCAAAGCTTAAAATTATACATGCGTATAGTGCCCATTGCTTTTGAGGACATTCCCCCATCGCACATGTAGATAGCACTAAATAATTTCTAAAACTCCATGCAACTAGTAACGCAGCCCATGCCATATTGAATCGTTTTACATTGATGGATGGTATTGCAAAAAATACAATTGCTAGTATACCTATGTAGAATAAGAATTTACCTGATTGTCCAAAATTAGTCGCACCTGCATCCCATCCTGTTACTACCCAGTTTCTGCTTTCAATAATTACTAATGGTTGTGTGGTACAAAAGAATAACAATAAAGTTAGCAGGATGCCAATGGTTTGGGAATGTTTCATGAGTGTAAAAATACAATAAACTAGCTTATAAATTTATTTGCTTGCTTATTTGACGAAAAAGCCAAAAACATCCACATTGAACTGATTGAATAAGTCATATTCATTTAAGATGGCAGCTAGCTCCACCCTTTTAATACTTCTTTTTAAATCAAAATCAGTCAAGTTTAAAGAAGTCCAATGCGATTTAAAACTTGGAAGTATTTCATTCAAATTTTTACCACAAAGGATGGCCGCGAAATTTGCAGCATCTTCTATTGTCATATTATGTTCAGTCAATGTTGTAGGATGATCAAATTTCATTTTCCAAACACTTACAAATTCAGCAAAAGAAACAGGCTTGTCTGGGTAAAAATAAGTTGTATTCGCCCAACCATTTGGTACACCTACTCCTTTTAATAACCCAGTTGCACCTATTCTTTGAACCGCTTTAAAATAAGGCGAGCTTTGCTTCACATCAACATAAGGCATTATGTAACCATTTGCTTCGAGCAAAATATTTTGCAATTTTCTTACTGATACATTTTTTGGTTCAATATTATCTTTAACACTTTGCGCTGCTAATAATCCTGCTGCTTGGCCAATCTGCATCACACAAGGTTGTAATCTTGTGGTGCCATTCACAACATTTGAAACACTAATTGACTTCTCTGCTATTATAATATTATCATGATTGTCAGGAATCAAACAACTGATTGGAATATTAAAGGAAGGCACCGAAAAGAATTCCAAATGTTGCGGCGCGGATGGATTTTTTTTATGGTGATGGTCAATTGGATAATCCCCCACCGCAATGCCTGTTCTGTATAATGGCTTTTCGGTTTCAAAAGGTGTTGCAATATGTTGCACGACCATTCTTGACAATCCTTTGACCCTTCTTGATTCTCTATAATAAGGATAGTAGGCGAGTTTGTCTTTTGTTTTAAATTCATCATCTGCTAAAGCCAAATTTTTAAACCCTAAATCCTTCTGAATAAAATAAACGAACCTTAGCGTTTGTTGTTTTGCGATCTCTAATAATGCTGCCCTTTCTTTTGGTGTTTTTTCAACCACGTTTAAATAAATATCATTGCCATAGATGGGCCAATTGAGCATGTATTTATTCCCTGGCAGTTTGCCGTAATTAAGCATCTTTATTGCATCCACTGGCGGCTTTGTTTTTGTACTGTCTTTGTAAAAAGAAAGGTTACTTGCGTCAAACTCTAAGGAATCGTAATTTTTTGGCCTTTCTATGAATGGTTGTGGCGTACCATAGTCTTTTAACACAGCTACATAGGTAATATCTTGTACGATATCATTTGCACCATTTTTATTTACATTTTCTTTGGTCACATCGTTTGATTCCATTCCAAGATCATATGGAATTTTAGCTGCTGCTAATACATCCCCTAGTTCAGTTGCATCAATGTAGCGCTTGGCCTTAATTAAAATATTTTTTTGCTCTTGGTTATCATAAAACAAAACACCTGTGATGGCATTTCCTTCTTTATTGACTTTTACTAATTCATAATGGTAATTAATTTGCAAGTGCTTTTCGCTTTTCGCCATTGCTTTAAAAATACTATCGCCAATATGCGGCTCAAATAAAGTATTGCTCACCCATCCTGTTGAGACTTTATTGCTTCCTCCATAATGTTGATATAGTCTTGTTCTAAATTCTCCAAAGATACCGGCCGGCATATTATGATTGCCATCAAATGCGGATACGCCCGCAGCTGTCAACATCCCGCCTAACCATGGAGTGGATTCTGCTATAATTGTTTTTACACCTAGTCTCGAGGATTGAAGCGCTGCGCAAATTCCACTTGCCGTGCCGCCTATGACCAATACTTCTGTTTCTTGGATTTGATCAATGCTTTGGCTCCATGCTTTTACAAATTGGCTGGATACAAATAAAAGTATGAGGAAGATGGAGCGCATTGGGTTGAATTGGGAGGTAAAATAGGAAAAAGGAAATTGCTTGCAAAAAAATATTCGTTGGATTGACAGCTCATTGCATTCGCTGTCATCCGCTTCGGCTATCTCGCTTTACCCAAAGCCTTTCAACTAATCATAACGGGAAGCCAGCTCATTGCATTCGCTGTCAACCGTCTCGGCTATCTCGGTAAACCCAAAGCCTTTAAACTAATCATACCGGGAAGCCAGCTCATTGCATTCGCTGTCAACCGTCTCGGCTATCTCGGTAAACCCAAAGCCTTTCAAAAGAATGCTTCGCATCCTTTTGGCTTTTTTGGTTCTCGTCATCTTACACAAGCGAGCTTGTGACGCTGCCTTAAACCAAAAAAGCCTCTCACTTTCGTGAGAGGCTTTGTATCGAGGTCCCGAGCGGGTTCGAACCGCTGTAGAAGCTTTTGCAGAGCTTTGCCTAACCACTCGGCCACAGGACCCTTCTGGAAGGCGAAAATAACGCAAAGAACTTAATTATAAAAGAATTTTACCACTAAATCGAATTAAGCGACATTTGTAGTCTAAAACCTACTTATGCAACAGCCCATTGGCGCTTCCGAATTAATCATTAATCCTAGAGGGGCAGTCTATCATTTAGATTTACGACCTGATGAGCTTGCAGATACCATTATTACAGTGGGTGATCCTGACCGAGTTGCCAACGTTAGTCAATACTTTGATGAAATTGAACACAGGTCTGCGCACAGGGAATTTATTACCCATACAGGATATATTGGCACAAAACGTATTTCAGTGATGAGTACGGGCATTGGGCCGGACAATATTGATATTGCATTGAACGAAGTAGATGCATTGGTGAATATTGATTTTGAAACAAGATGCATTAATGATATCAAAAAATCGGTGTCAGTGATTCGACTTGGCACATGTGGTTCTTTACAAGGCGAAGTTGGTGTGGATCAATTAGTAGCTGGCACGCATGGTTTAGGTATTGATAATTTATTGCATTTTTACCAACCAAATAACAATAACGAAGAGCTTGCAATTTTAGCAGCATTTGAACAGCATTCCAATATTCAAGCCCACCATATTAAACCATACATCTCTAGTGCAAGTGCAGGTTTGTTAAAGCATTTTACAGAAGGATATAGTCATGGTATTACAGTGACCTGCCCCGGTTTTTATGGGCCGCAAGGAAGGATATTAAGATTGCCTTTAAAGATGCCGAATTTGGTAGATCAAATGACGAGTTTTCGTTTTGGGAACCATCATATTGCGAACTTTGAAATGGAAACCAGTGCTATTTATGGCTTGTGTAATTTATTGGGGCACCAGTGCTTAAGTATCAATGTGATTGTGGCCAATAGAGTGAAAAAAGAATATAGTAAAGATGGTGCAAAAGCAATTGATCATATGATTCAAAAAAGTCTTGGTATTATTGCTACGATATAATTATTTAAAAAAGTAAAATGGAGATTCAATTTTCAAAATACCAAGGCACAGGCAACGATTTTGTCATTATCGATAACAGAGATGGGCGTCTTGCTTTATCCAATCAGCAAATTGTATTTTTATGTGATAGAAGATTTGGTGTAGGTGCAGATGGATTGATCTTACTCGGAACAGCAACTGATTATGATTTTTTGATGACTTATTACAATGCCGATGGCACAGAGGGCACCATGTGTGGCAATGGTGGCAGATGTTTAGTGCAGTTTGCTTATGATCATGGGATTGTAAAAGAAAAATATTTTTTTATTGCAATTGATGGACCTCACGAAGCAAAGATTGAAAGCAATGGATGGATTCATTTAAAAATGTCAGACGTCAATGCGGTTGAAGTAGGTGAAGGTTTTTTTGTAACTAATACGGGATCGCCACACTATGTTCAATTGGTCAATACCGTTGAAAATTTTGATGTGGTAACAGCAGGAAAAGCCATCCGCTACAACGAGCGTTTCAAAGCAGAGGGCGTGAATGTTAATTTCATTGAATTCCATAATGACCATTTATTTGTGCGCACTTATGAAAGAGGTGTAGAAAATGAAACCTATAGTTGTGGCACTGGCGTTACAGCTGCAGCCATCACAACGCACTTGAATAAATTAGGTGAGCACCATGTAGCTATCAAAACAATCGGTGGTGCATTGGCGGTGAGTTTTAATAACCAAGGTGGTGGCCACTTTAATGATATATGGCTTCAAGGGCCTGGTACATTTGTTTATACGGCTTCTATCAATTTAAAATAGTTAGTTTATGGCTTTGTTCAATGTAAGGGTATATGGAATTTTATTAGACGCGGATCAACAACTTTTAGTGAGTGATGAATTTATACGAGGAAATTATATTACCAAATTACCTGGAGGAGGTTTGGAAATTGGTGAAGGCACTAGAGATGGATTGGCGAGAGAATTTATGGAAGAAGCGGGTATCGAGGTACATGTTGGAGATCATTTTTACACCACAGATTTTTTTCAAATTTCTGCCTTCAACCATAGAGACCAAATTATATCCATCTACTATTTAGTGCATACCGCAGATACTACAATCATTCAGACAAAAGAAAAAGCATTTGATTTTTTACCAGAACAAGTCGCAGACAGCAATGAAACAGCAGAACATTTAAGGTGGATACCATTGAGTACACTTTCAGAAGATGCCATGACTTTACCTATAGATAAAGTAGCCATCAATATGTTGATTGAACTTTTTGCAGCAAAAATTTAGCGGGTATAGACCACTTTAAATATTTGCATTTTCTCCCATCGCTTCTGATTTCATTTTTTGTGCTGTTTCTGCGCCCACATAGTGCTCGATTCGATTTCTGATCAAATGAATCAATGGCGTTAAAACAATTGCCATAGTGAACTTATACATATAGTTGACAACACCCACTGCTAAAACAGTAGACCATGCCCATCCGTTACCTATTTTAAATGCAATAAATAAGACGACAAAACTATCCACTAACTGAGATACCACAGTGGATCCTGTAGATCTTAACCAGATCATTTTTTCCCCAGTCATTTTTTTGATTTTGTGAAATATAGTGACATCAATCAATTGACTCACCATAAAAGCAATGATACTTCCAATGATGATCCACATCCCTTGTCCAAAAATTGCTTCAAAAGCCAATTGCATACTTGGTATGCCATTTTGCATTTTTGACTCCACCCAAAAACTTGCTGGAGCTGCAGACATGGCTAAATAAAACATCAAGAAAGCATAACTGATTAATGCTACTGCAATATAACTAATTCGTCTTACCGCTTTTGGGCCATAATATTCATTGACAATATCCGTGATCACAAATTCTAAGGGCCATAACAACACCCCACAGGTTAAATTAAATGCCAATCCAGACTCACCAAATAAAGTCAGGTTCATTGGTTTAAAACCAAAAACAGCTTCTAATGAAAAAATCTTACCTCCTATGCACTCCGCGATTAGGGCATTGGCAACAAAGAAAGCTGTGATGCCCAAAAATAATTTGGTGGGTTTGTCTTTTAAAATTTGATGTATCATACTTGTGTTTAAATAAATAGAAGGGCTATTTGAACCAATAACATACTAAGGTTGAAAATAGTTTGCCAAGCAGGGAAATTAATAACTTTTTTTTGAAGAACTCGAATTAAAAGGATGAGTGCAAAAACAAGGTTGATCAAGGGGGCCAGTTCCAAACCCATCACAGCAATAAATTGTGCAATATCTCGAGGGATCTTCATCCATGTGATGAATAAAAACAGGGTCGAAACTAGGTAAACTAGGTTAGAAATGACTGCTACTTTTGAAAAAAAGGCCAATGGGGAGCGTGAGCGCATTTGTTGATATTTACAATTGATTAAAAGTACAAAAAAGCCCATTTAGTTGTAGGTTTGTTCCTATAAATTAATGTATATGTTCAAGTCTCTTTTTAAGTCTGCACTACCCCATCTTATTGCCGTAGCCGTTTTTGCTATTGTAGCTATTGTGTATTGCAAACCAGCATTAGAAGGCAAAGTATTGCAACAGTCGGATATTACGCAATGGAAAGGGATGGCACAAGACGCATTTTCATACAAAGAAAAATATGGCTATACCCCTTTATGGAGCAATAGTATGTTTGGAGGTATGCCAGCATATCAAACTACAGGAGTGGGCGGGTTCGAATATTCAGTTGGCTGGCTTGATCAACTTTTGACTTTAAACTTACCCGAACCAATCAGTTTATTCTTTTTAGCTAGTTTATGTTTTTACTTTTTAGCACAGGTATTAGGATTTAATTACATTATAAGTATCATTGGCGCATTAGGCTATAGCTATGCAACTTATAACCCTATTATTGTAACAGTAGGTCATATTACAAAAATGCATTCAATTGCTTATTTACCTTTATTCATTGGATCATTACTGGTTTTATACCAAAAGAAATATTTATTGGGAGGCACATTAACTGCAATCGCAACTGCACTTCTTATTCAAGGAAACCATATTCAAATAGACTATTATGGTGTGATTATAGCTATCATTATGTCTATTTACTTTCTTATTATTTGGATTAAAAATAAAGAGTATACCCATATATTAAAAACCTTAGGCATTGGGCTTACTGCAGGCATTATTGGATTAACAGTAAATGCTCCTATACTATTGAGTACCTATGAATATGGTAAAGAATCTATCAGAGGTGGTAGTAAATTAATTACTAAAGACTCTAAAACTACTTCAACTGGCTTAAATAAAGATTATGCTTTAAGTTATAGTATGTACAAATCTGAACCTTTGGTATTAATGTTCCCGAATATTTATGGTGGTTCAAGCGATCCTAGTTTAGTGGATCCTGCAAAATCAAAAGCGATAGAAACCTTGCAACAAATGCAGCCAGAAGTGGGTCAGCAATTACAATCCTTTCTTTCTTTTTACTGGGGAGGAATTGGTTTCACAGCGGGGCCTCCTTATATGGGTGTTGTAATTTGCTTCTTTGCGCTTCTAGGATTTTCTGTAAAAGAAAATAAACAAAAGTGGTGGATAGCTGCTACTATTATTCTTTCATTTTTGTTAAGCGCAGGGAGTTATTTAGAATCATTCAATTTATTTATACTCAATAACCTTCCATTTTATAACAAGTTCAGAGCCCCTAGTATGATTATGGTTATACCTACTCTATTATTGGGCATTATGGCCTTATATGGTATGGCTGAAATTTCTACTGAAAATAGTTTAAAAAATATTTTAATAAAATATAAAATAAGTTTTATACTATCCGGTATAATTATTTTAAGTGTATTATCAATTTATTTTACCAGTGATTTTAAAAGCGAAGGCGAAAGAAATTTAATTGAGCAAATATCAAAAATTCCAGATGCGAATCAAAGAGCCGTTTTTGAAACACCTGCGCGCGATTTAGTGAATGCAATTGAAACTGATAGAAAAGAAATGATTGAGGGCGATGTCATAAAATTCTTTCTTTATGTGCTCTTAATTTTTGCTTTGGTATTTTTAGCAATCAAAAAAGTAATTAATCAAACTGTATTATTAGTTGCCTTTGGAATCTTATCCATGATAGATTTATTTCAAGTGAATTTAAAATATTTAAAATCTGAAAGTTTTATTGAAGCTGCTGAAAATGAAAATGCATTTGCCTTAAGCCCAATTGATATTGCTTTGAAAAAAGATACGAATCAATACAGGGTATTAGATATGAGAGGCGGTATTGTGAACGCATTTAATGGAGGAGCAATAGTTGCATATACTCATAAAACAGTTGGGGGATATCATGCTGCCAAGTTGAGTATTTATCAAGATTTAATAGAAAATCAATGGTATAAATTTCCGAATTGTATGCCTACCATGAATATGTTAAATACAAAGTATATTATCTCTGGAAATATAGCCAATGATACCATCCCTAATAAAGACGCCTTGGGTAATGTTTGGTTTGTAAAAGGTATTCAAGTAGAAAAAGGGCCCGCAGAAGTAATGAAACGATTAGATAGTTTCAACCCCAAAGACACAGCCATCATAGAAGAAACAGACAAAATAGCGTCTTTAAATAATTTAGAATATGATGAAAATGCAAGTATTGCACTTGTGAATAATAAAAATGATGAGATAAACTATACAAGTAGCTCAAGCAAAAAACAACTTGCAGTTTTTAGTGAAATTTATTACGATTTAGGTTGGAAGGCTTATATCGACAATGAAGAAACCCCTATTGTTAAAACAAACTATGTTTTAAGAGGTTTAGTAGTGCCAGCAGGCAATCATGCAATACGTTTTGAATTTAAACCAACTACTATTAAAAATTCTATTGTAGCAAGTACTTTTGCTTCTATCTTATTATGGTTATGTATAGCAACTATGATAGTAATGGCATACAGAAACAAACAAAAAAGCATTTAAGCACTTATGAATAAAATTGCTATTATTATTATTACTTATAATAGACCAGCAGACATGTTGGCTTTAGCAATGAATATTGAGAAGTTGAGTTCAAAAAAAGAATTATTGGAAGAAGTAATTATTATAAATAATAATTCTACTGAATCTTATAATGAAGTAAAATCATTCATACAGGAACATTCATCCACCCCTTTCAAATTCATAGAAAGTGAAGAAAATTTAGGGGTATCTAGAGGACGTAATTTTGCAATAGAGCAATCAACAGCCCCTATATTAGTTTTAATGGATGATGATGCAGAATTTCAAGATACTGATGTACTAAATCGTATTCATGATGCTGTAATTGAAAATCCCAATGCAGGTATTTTGGCTATGAAAATATTATATTTCCAAAATAGACAATTTCAAATGAATGCCTTCCCTCATAAATCATTTGAAGAAAGAAAACATTTGCAGTCTTTTGACACTTACTATTTTGCTGGTTGTGGGAATATAATAGTAAAAGAAGTATTTGATAAAACAGGCCCCTTCCCAACCGATTTTTTTTACGGTATGGAAGAATACGATTTAAGTTACCGTGTATTAGATGCAGGATATACTATAAAATACATAGCTAACATAGTTTTATTGCATAAAGAGTCGCCAGAAGGACGTCAAACAAAGTCTGATAAATTAAGAGGCATGTGGGTGAACAAAACTAAAGTAGCTTGGAGATACTTACCTTTATACTGTTATTTTACAACAGCAATTATGTGGTCGGCGTTTTTCTTTTTAAACTCTAAATTTGACATCATTGGATTTATTAAAGGCTGGGTAGCAGTTATTACTATTCCATTTAATGAGAAAGGAAAAAAAGTAAGTAAGCCAACTTTAGAATATCTTAAAAAGGTGGGTGCTAGAATAGCATATTAAAGGGGAAATCGATCTCTAATCCACTATGTTTTTACAAATTGATAATAAATTATTAAACTCATTTTTTATTTTTCTTTTTGAAAAAGAATAATGAATACCAAGTTTATTTATTTTATTGAATTTACTAAGTCTAGTTGCAAACATATCATATCTAGCAAGAAGATATTCAAGATTTAAATATTTGTAATGCAATAACTTAAATATTGTACTACTATATTTAATTGAACCGACTGGGAAGCATTTATGTGAACCAGCCTGATAATTAATTTCATCAATTTTATTTGGATTGAAAATTATCACTTTATCAAAACTTTCAGATCTTACTCCCATTTTGAAATCAACAATAATATTATTTTCTTTTGTTGGGAGTAATTCAGATACCATATTATAACCTTGTGGTTTAACTAATGTTACATTATTTTTTATTAGCTCATTAATCTCTTCTATTAGATTATTGTGATAAAGGAACTCATCAACATCACAAACTATTACAAAATCCGCCTCACCCCTGCTTCTCTTCCAAACATTATTCTTAATTGTAAGGTAAACATCATCTCGAATTTCACCGCCAGTTTCAAAATTCAAGAATTCTACTTTAGCATTGTTTTTGCAAATATCCGGGGATAAATCAGTTGAAAAATTATCATAAATGAATAACTTGTCACAAAATGAACTGTAATGATCAATGAAATGCGGCAGCATAACTTGTTCATTATAACATATAGAATAAAGATGAATTTTAAAATTTTTCATATATGTTTGTATAAATTTTTAGTATTTTATGAAATTAAATATAATAGAATTAGTAATTGGAATTAGAAAAAGATTGGATATTATTTTTTATCGACCTTTATCAAAATTTGATATAAGCTGGTTTCAAGAAAAATTATTAAAGCATGCTAACAGTGGCATAGAATATTCTCATTTATACAAAAATAGGTATAAAATTTTATTTAAGGACCCTAAAGCATTTTTATACTCGGTAAAGGAACTATTTGTAGAAGAAATTTACAAATTCAAAGCCGAAAATGACACCCCTTACATCATTGACTGCGGTTCATATATTGGAACCAGTATTTTGTTTTTCAAAACCCAATATCCAAATTCTAAAATATTGGCTTTCGAACCTGACAATTCAAATTTTAAATTATTAAACAACAATATAAATAATTGGAATCTTAATAATATTGAAATACAAAATGCAGCAATATGGATTGATAATTTAGGAGTCAATTTTATAGCTGATGGAAACATGGCAAGTAAAATTGATGAATCCAATAATACAGTCCACAGCGAAAATCAAAAAACTAAATCAGTAAGACTTAAAGATTTACTTACAGAAAAGGTTGATTTTTTAAAAATTGATATCGAAGGTGCAGAATATGAAGTTTTAATAGATTGCGAAAGTAAATTATCATTTGTTGAAAATTTGTTTATTGAGTATCACGGAAATTATAATGAAATGTATAAATTAAACAAGATTTTAAACATTTTAAATGAGAATAATTTTAAATACTATATAAAAGAAGCAGGTGTCACTTTTGAACACCCTTTTTATGACAGAGAAAATATTTATGATTTCGATATCCAGTTAAACATATTTGCATTCAAGAATTAAATTACTATAATGAATCATCATATTTCAATTTGCATCCCTGCTTATAAGCGAATTGATTACTTAAAAAGGTTGCTTTCGTCAATAGAAATACAACATTTTAAGGATTACGAGGTTATAATATCTGATGATAGCAATGATCATTCTGTTGAAGAACTATTGAAAGAGTTTAATGGAAAATTCGAGATAAAGTACTTTAAAAATGAAAAAGCGCTTGGGACCCCAGCCAACTGGAATCATGCTATTTCAAAAGCAACAGGAGAATGGATTAAATTAATGCATGACGATGATTGGTTCAGTAATGAGCATTCATTAGAAAAATTTGCATTGGCTACAAATAATAATAATCAATTTATTTTTTCAGCTTACACAAATAAAACCGAATTAACGAATGATACTGAAAAGATGTTTTTTAACGAAAAAATGAAAAGTAGTATTTTGAAAACACCTTTACTACTTTTAGCTAAAAACATCATAGGACCTCCAAGCGTTACTTTATTTCATAATAGTATTAAGGATAAATATGACGAACGCCTAAAATGGAGAGTTGATATTGAATATTATATAAGAAATATCAGTAAAGGAATTGACTTTAGTTACATTAATGAGCCATTAATTAATGTAGGAGTGAGCGAAAGTCAAGTAACCAATTATTGTTTAAATATCCCTTCAGTAGAAATACCAGAAATATTTATCCTATTATCCGCCTATGGAACAAGTCCATTAAAGAATATAATGGTTTATGATGCCTATTGGAGAATACTTAGAAACACGAATATTCATTCTAAAAACAAACTCGAATCCTTTGGACAAACCGATTGGCCCGAGGCTATCTTAAATATGGTTGAATTACAATCTAAGTTTAACCAAAATACTTTAAGAAACGGGGTTATATCTAAAACATTAATGGGCATTTCCTATATTTATAATCAATTTAAATCAAACTTATAAATATTGAAGCTTTCCATCATCATAGTTAATTATAAATCAGCTCAACTAATAGATGATTGCCTAACAAGTGCAAAGGCTTTTAATTCATTTAATGATTTTGAATGGATTATTGTAGACAACCAATCTAATGATCATAGTAAAGACATTTTAATTTCAAAATACCCAGCATTAACCTGGATTGACATGGGGTACAATGCTGGATTTTCAAGAGCCAATAATGCAGGAATAAGGATAGCTAAGGGTGAGATTGTTTTATTATTAAACCCAGATACCCTAATTCTCGATGATGCCATTAGCAAATGCCTAGATCAATTTACCAATTCCACGAATATTGCATGTGGCGTCCAATTATTAAATAAGGATTTAACAAACCAATTTTCTGGCAGTAATTTTATGAAAGGCGGTATTAATCATTTACTACCCCTCCCTTATTGGGGTAGTTTATTGAAAAATATTTCAAAACTATTTTCAATAAAAAAGCCCAGCGTAGATATTGCATCAGAATTTGAAAAAGTTGAATGGATAAATGGGGCATTTTTAATGTTTAAAAAGGAAGTCATTGATAAAGCTGGTCTAATGGACGAAGACTTTTTTTTGTATGCAGAAGAAATTGAATGGTGTAGTAGACTGTATAAACAAGGAAGCCTTATTATTTATGGCAATATTCATGTTATTCATCTCATAGGTGAAACAACTACAAAAGCGGCTAATTCAAACGATAGTTCTTATCTTAATTTATACGACAGAAAAGGACTTCAGTTAATCTTAAGCAATCATTTAAGAATAAGGAAGCAATATGGAATATTTTGGTTTTTGTTTCAGTTGCTAAACTATACTTGCGCTGTACCTGTTTATTTAATATTTGGCTTATTTGAAAACTTATTAAATGCTAGAAGCCCTCTCAATGATATAAAAAAAGCAATAGGCTTGGCAAAAAATGTATGTATCGTTTGGAGCTATACAATATCAATCATCCTCAATAAGCCCAATTTCTATAAAGTTCTATAAGCAAAGGCATATTTCAATATATTTGTAATATGGGAATCATTCAAAAACAAGGCATGAAATCATCATTATTTATAATGATTGGCTTTGTTATTGGCGCCTTTAATTTACTTGTACTTTTCCCACTTTTCTTCTCTAAATCAGACCAGGGACTTGTAAGAGCCATGATTGATATTGGAGCTACCCTATCCCTCTTTTGTACTTTAGGAACACTTCCGGTTGTATATAAATTTTACCCCTTTTACAACCAGTTTTTAGGCCCTAAAAAAAACGAGCTCCCCTTTATTACCTTAATGGTGAACTTAATTGGTTTTGGTTTCCTATTACTAATAGGCTGGCAACAGAAAGATTTTATTGTCAGAAATTTAGGAAAATCGCCTGACTTAGCTGTTTACTTTAATTACGTTTACCCGTATACCTTTTTCATCTTAATGTTTATATGGCTAGAAGGTTTTGCTTGGGGTTTAAGGAAAGGAGTTATTACTAATTTTCTTAAAGAAACGCTCATTAGAATTTTAACTACAGTGCTTATTTTAGCCTTTGGATTTAAATTTATAAGTCTTCCCATTTTTATAATGCTATTTAGCGGCATCTACTTAATTCCTTTCTTAATTCTTTTGTATACGCTAATACAAACTAAAGAGTTTTCGCTTAGAAATTTTAAAATAAGCAGTGTTACTAGAAGATTAAAAGGCAGGATGATTAATTTCGCTCTATTTGTTTTCGCAGGCCAGTTTTTTAATTTATTAGCAAAAACAAGCGATACAGTTTTAATATTTGGACTAAAAGGCTTAAGTGATACCGCCATTTTCGCTATTGCTACTTATGTTTCTGCCATTTTAGAAATTCCTCAGCGTAGCTTAAACTCCATTACTATCCCTATTTTAGCAGAGTCATGGAAAAATAAAGATATGGCTAATATCAAAAATATTTACCATAAAAGTGTCTCTAACTTACTAGCCATTGGTCTATTGTTGTTTGGGCTCGTCTGGTTAAACATTGATAACCTTGTTGCTTTTTTAAATTTCATCAGTAATAAATTCGGAGGTGGTTATGACGAATTACCTAAACTTATTTTTATTTTAGGCTTAGCCAAATTAATTGATTTAGGCACAGGAGTCAATAGTCAAATTATTGGCACATCCAACTATTGGAAATTCGATTTTTATACCAACTTGTTCTATATTATCCTATCGATTCCTTTGAACATTTTTTTAATTAATAGTTATGGGCTAGAGGGTCTTGCATTTTCCAACTTAGTAGCACTAACTTTATACAATAGCATTCGCTTTGGATTTTTGTATAAGAAATTTAATTTACAGCCCTATACATGGAGACATGGTTTATTTTTATTATCCAGCATCGCATTAATGCTTTTGATACATATGTTACCCAATGCAAATAATTTTGCATTGAATATACTTATTCAGTCCTTTTCTTTTGGAATTGTATTTTACGGGCTAGCCTATTGGATTAATCCTGCTCCAGAAATTTTAAACTTCTTCAACGATCTTATAAAAAATAAAATTCCGGGCTTCTTTAAAAGAAAAAGCAAATCTTAATTGTAAAAATAAGTAAGGCTTATTTGAGCGCTTCTAAAAACCTCCCCAACCCTTCTCTTTTCTCGGGCGTCAACTCGTAGCTAATATTTTTGGTATAATATTTATGCAAATCATATACTTGCTCAGATGCAGGTATTAAGGCAATTACTTCATCCAAATGCTTCAAGCCATATTCATTGGCTACATCAAAGGCCTCCATAAATTCTGAAGGAATAGGTTTATTTGCGACCCAGGCAGCAAAAACAAACGGCAATCCTGAATATTCCTTCCAAGCTGACCCAAGATCATAAATATGCTCAAAACGGCTTAGACTTACTAAAGCCCTATCTCCAATGATGATTCCAGCAGTGGAACCCTTAATTTGATCAATATAGCCTTCTGTGGCAGTTAAGAACTCCACCTCTTTTTTCCAATGTTTCTTAAATAATATTTTTGCCAGTGCTACAGAGGTCCTGCTTTGATAATCCAAATACACATTTTCAATTTGATCCATGGGCACCTGGCTAAAAAGGGCTACAGAAGCTACTTCCCCCTCTGTACCTATCACATAGTTAGAAACCAACTGAGGGTTCTTTAAAAGAGGCATAATGGCAACAGGAATAAGGCCAATATCAATGGTGTCATCTAATAAAGCTTGAGCTATTTGAGCAGGGTATGACTTCATTAATTCAATCCTATCTTTAAAAGGACTTTGTTCCATACCAAGTAATAATGGACGGGTATTTAAATAACTTACCGCGCCTATGCGCCATTTTTTGTTCAATTGAATTAACTTTGTGCAAAGAAAAACCTTTTTTCTAAGAAACTTACTACTTCTTTAAATTATCAGCCAATGTCGAACCTTACCGCTATTTCACCCATCGATGGTCGTTACCACAAACAAACTGCAGCACTTGGTGCATATTTTTCTGAGTATGCCCTTATCAGATACCGCGTATTGGTAGAAGTACACTACTTTTTGTTTTTAGCAGATAAGAAGTTCTTCAAAGTGCCTGTAGGATTAAGAAAAGCCTTATTGGAAGTGATTGAAAAATTTTCGGAGGAAGATGCTGCAAAAATTAAAGCCATCGAAGCCACCACCAACCATGATGTAAAAGCGGTTGAATATTTTTTAAAAACAATTTTAGACGAACATAAAGCGGGCGCATTAAAAGAGTGGATCCATTTTGGATTGACTTCTCAGGACATCAATAATACAGCCATCCCACTTAGTTGGAAAAACGCAATGGAGTCTGAAATTTTACCAGCCTATATTAATTTGCAAAATAAATTGTATCAATTTGCAAAACAATGGAAGAAAGTGCCATTACTTGCAAGAACGCATGGGCAGTCAGCTTCTCCAACCACTTTAGGAAAAGAGATCATGGTATTTGTAGAAAGAATTAACCATCAAATAGAATTATTTAGTAGCATCCCTTATGCTGCAAAATTTGGCGGTGCTACAGGAAATTACAATGCACACCATATCGCCTACCCTAAAAAAAATTGGGTGGCTTTAGGCAATGAATTTGTGGATGACTTATTAGGCCTTGAGCGTATGCAGTTCACTACTCAAATTGAGCACTACGATCATTTTGCTGCACATTGTGATAACCTAAAAAGATTGAATACTATTTTAATAGATTTGACTAGAGATTTTTGGACCTATATCTCTATGGATTACTTTAAACAACAAACTAAGAAAGGAGAAGTAGGATCTAGTGCGATGCCACATAAAGTCAATCCAATTGATTTTGAAAATGCAGAAGGTAATTTAGGCATCGCAAATGCTTTACTAGAGCATCTTTCAGCAAAACTGCCAATTAGCAGATTGCAAAGAGACTTAACCGATTCAACTGTATTAAGAAATATTGGTGTACCTGTTGGGCATATCACTATTGCTATTAATTCTATTGAAAAAGGTTTAGGGAAATTGATTTTGAATGAAGTGAAGATCAATGAAGACCTTGAAAATAACTGGGCTGTTGTGGCCGAAGCAATACAAACCATTTTGCGTCGCGAACAATATCCTAATCCTTATGAGGCATTAAAAGATTTAACAAGAGGCAATAGCAAGATTGATAAAAAATCAATACACAAATTCATTGATGGCCTAAAAATTACCGTTGCATTGAAAAAAGAATTAAAGAAAATCACACCTCAGAATTACACAGGAGTCACTGCGGAGTATTAATTAATTTTTTAAGAACCCTCTTAAAGGAGATAGATAAATGCCTATACAAAGAAGCTAATTCTAAATTGCTTCAGTACTGTCTTCATCAATTGATGCATCTGTGGGTGGCACAACTTTTTTTCTGACTTCTTTTTTAGCCAATAAATAATGTATGGGGGCCATCCCCTCTTTTTTAATCGCCATGGTCAGCACTTCCGCGGTGGCTTGCGCATCTCCCCAAGCTCTATGTCGACCTTCGATGCGAATACCAAGTTCACGCGTTAAAGAACCCAATCCATATTTTTGTAAACCAGGAAATACTTTTTTACTTAAACGAATGGTGCATAATTTAGGTGCAGACCAGTCATATCCAGATTTACCCAATAAGTAACGAACAAAAGAATAGTCAAAGCTTGCATTATGGGCCACAAAAATTCGGTCTTTTAATAAATTGTATATCTGAGGCGCTACTTCTTCAAACAGCGGTGCCTGGGCTACCATTTGGTCACTAATCCCCGTCATATTCACAATAAAGGGAGGGATTTTTTGTCTTGGATTCACCAAAGTCACATATTTACCCGTTACTTCCACACCATTGTGCATCACAATTGCGATTTCGGTGATCCCATGTGTATGGGGCATCCCGCCAGTGGTTTCTATGTCTACAATTGCAAATTCCATTGGTCGGCAAGTTCGCATTTTTTTGTCAATAATAGCTAGTGGCTTTTCCTTATTTTTGTAACTCATTATAGGAAAAGCAATTAGCATGGAATTGAGTAAAAATTTTATACCGGGAGCAGTAGAGACCAAATGGTATCAGCATTGGATTGATCGAGGCTATTTTCATAGTATGCCCAATGACAAGCCAGCGTATACCGTGGTCATCCCTCCTCCAAATGTGACCGGTGTTTTACACATGGGCCATTGCTTGAACAATACGATACAAGATATTCTAGTACGTCGTGTCCGTATGCAAGGGATGAATCCTTGTTGGGTACCTGGTACGGACCACGCTTCTATTGCTACTGAAGCAAAAGTGGTTGCAATGTTGAGAGAAAGAGGGATTGCAAAATCATCTTTAAGCCGTGAGGAATTTTTGAGTTATGCTTGGGAGTGGAAGGAAAAATACGGTGGCATTATTTTACAGCAATTAAGAAAGATGGGATGTAGTTTGGATTGGGAGCGTACTTCTTTCACCATGGACCCAGACTATTATGAAACTGTCATTAAAATATTTATTGATTTATACAAGAAGGGAAAGATCTATCGTGGTAAACGCATGATCAACTGGGATGTGAAGGCAAAGACGGCATTGAGTGATGAAGAAGTAATCCATAAAGAAGTCAATGGAAAGATGTACCATATCAGGTACAAATTAGATCTACCCGGTGATGAGTATATTACCATCGCCACTGTGCGCCCTGAAACCATTTTTGGAGATACTGCCATTTGTGTGCACCCAAAAGATCCTAGGTATACCCATTTAGTTGGTAAGCATGCTTTTGTGCCAATGATCAATAGACGCATCCCGATTATCGCAGATGATTATATCGAAATTGAATTTGGAACTGGTGCTTTAAAAGTAACACCAGCGCATGATATCAATGATTTTAACCTAGGACAAAAACATGGTTTAGAAGTCATAGAAACTTTGAATGAGGATGGCACAATGAACGAAGCTGCGCCAATGTATATTGGTAAAGACAGAATAGAAGTTCGAAAAATCATTGCCACAGATTTAGAAGCATCTGGAAATTTAGTGAAGGTAGAAGACTATGTGAATCAAGTGGGTTTTAGTGAAAGAACAGATGCTATTGTGGAACCAAGATTGAGTTTACAGTGGTGGGTGGATATGAAGCAATTGGCTGCACCAGCTTTAGAAAAAGTAATGTCGGATGAAATTCATTTCCATCCTGCTAAATTTAAAAATGTCTACCGTCATTGGATGGAGAACATCAAAGACTGGTGTATCAGTAGACAATTATGGTGGGGACACAGAATACCAGCATGGTATGATCAAGAAGGTAATGTGTATGTGGAAGCAAGTCTTGAAAAAGTGCACGCAACTTATCCAGAAACAGTTGGCAAGGAATTGTATCAAGACGCAGATTGTTTAGACACTTGGTTTAGTAGTTGGTTATGGCCTATCGAAGTATTTAAAGGCATGTCCAATCCTAACAATGCAGAAATTAATTATTACTACCCTACTAGCACATTAGTAACCGCACCAGAAATTATTTTCTTCTGGGTGGCAAGGATGATTATGGCAGGCGAAGAATACATGGGGAAGATTCCATTTAAGGATGTGTACTTTACAGGTATTGTGCGTGACAAGCAAGGCAGAAAAATGAGTAAGAGTTTAGGTAACTCTCCAGACTTGCTAGGATTGATAGACCAATATGGCGCAGACGCTGTTCGTTTTGGAATCATGATTGCCTCTCCTGCTGGGAATGATTTATTATTTGATGAGTCCACTTTAGAACAAGGCAGAAATTTTAATAGTAAACTTTGGAATGCCGCCAAACTTTTGAAAATGTGGGAGCCTCGTCAAAGTCAAGAGGGCCCTATCCCTGAGGATGCAGCATTTGCAATGGATTGGTTTCAAGCAAAATTAAGCGCAACACAATTAGAGGTAGATGAGATGCTTAAAACATTCCGATTAAGCGAAGCCTTAAAAACAATTTATGGATTGATATGGGATGATTATTGTAGTTGGTATTTAGAGTGGATCAAGCCAGGCTATGAGCAACCAATCCATGCGAAAGTATTTGAAAAGAGTATTGCATTTTACGATGATTTGCTACAATTATTACACCCATTCATGCCTTTCATCACCGAAGAGATTCATCATCTACTTAAAACCCAAACACAGGATTTATGTGTGCAGGAATTGGCGCCAATGCGCAAAGTAGACGAATCTTTATTGCATGCTGGCGTACTTTTAAAGAATGTGATTTCTACTTTGCGTGATGCTAGAAATAAAAATCAAATTAAACCAAAGGATGCGATTGATGTGCATATTCAATCAGATGATAACGCAGCCTACCAGACCATACAGAACATTTTAGCAAAGCAAGTCAATGCTAAAAGTGTGGCCTATACCAATGCCCCTATTGGGTCAAGCATTGTGGTGGCATTGGAAAAAGATAAATTCTATTTAGTAGCAGATCAAGCAATTGATACAGAGAGTCTTAAAGAAAACTTATTAAAAGACCTAGCACACCAAAAAGGATTCTTAGAAAGCGTAGAAAAGAAATTAGCAAATGAAAAATTTGTTCAAAATGCAAAACCAGAAGTTTTAGCAATAGAACAAAAAAAGAAGGCCGACGCATTGGCTAGAATCCAAACCATTGAAGAAAGTTTAGCGCAATTAGGTTAACTAATTTATCCTACTTTAATTCATCTTTTCCAATTAGACTCAGAGGAATAAAATAAGGATCGTCAAAAAAATATAATGACCGAAATTCAAATAACACCTGCTGGCATAGCTGACAGAGATTTTATCAGATCTGTATCTGAGCGCACTTGGCCCAGCACTTATGGTCATATTATTTCTCAGGCGCAAATTGATTTTATGTTGGACTGGATGTACAGCGATGCATCATTAGAAAAACAAATGAATTCGGGTTGCGAATTTTATATAGCCAGCATTAAAAACTCCAATGTCTACAATGGCGACTGGGATGCTGTAGGGTTTTGTTCAGTAAGTCCCGATGATGAAAAAGAAGAAATGGATCAGATGAAAGAAAAAGTCGAAGGTTCAAAAGCGCATAAACTCAATAAATTATATGTACTACCTTCTGCGCAAGGCACTGGCGCTGGCAAGGCCTTATTAAACAAATGTATTGAGGTTGCTAAGGCAGCAGGTTCAAGCTCCTTATTCTTACAAGTGAATAAGGAGAATAACGCTTACATTTTTTATTTAAAGCATGGCTTTATAAAAGAACTAGAATTTAAATTCGATATTGGGAACGGATTCTTTATGGACGATTATGTGATGCGTTTAAGCTTCTAAATCAACACATGGGTTTGCTTCACTACCCCCATGATAAAGACACTTTGCACTTGCCCAATATTTTCGGCCTGGCTTAATTGGTTAACGTGAAAATGATAATAGCTATTCATATCCTCAGTGACAATCTTTAACATAAAATCAAATTCTCCCGAGATACTATAGCATTCTACTACTTCAGGTAATTCATTGATAAGTTTAATGAATTGCGTCCCAGATTTTTTACTGTGCTGGTTAAGCGATACATAGCATATCACCATTAAACCCTTGCGCACCTTAGCCCCATCAATTAAAGTGGCATATTGTTTAATGACCCCATTTGATTCAAGTCTTTTAATTCTTTCGTGCACTGGCGTGGTACTCAACTGCACTGCTTCTGAAATCTCTTTCACACTCATCCTTGCATTGCTTTGTAAAAGTCGTAGAATCGCTAAATCTTTCACATCCAAATGCACTGTTTGCAGTGTAAAATCATTCGTGCCAAAATTGTCATTAGCCGAATCCTCTATTTGCGTCTTATTTTTCATATCAAAAAAGCATTTTATAGCATAAAAATACTATTATTTAGATTATTATACCAAATTTTAGATAAATTTTATTATTTTATCCTACAAAACTACCTTTACACTCTAAATTATTAAATATGTCAGGTTTACAAAACATCGATTTTAGCCTACCTTATAAAGTAGCAGATATTACCCTAGCAGAATGGGGACGTAAAGAGATTCGTTTAGCAGAAGCAGAAATGCCAGGCTTGATGAGTATCCGAGAAGAATATGGACCTAGTCAACCATTAAAAGGTGCACGTGTTGCTGGTTGTTTACACATGACCATCCAAACTGCAGTATTGATTGAAACTTTAACTGCATTAGGTGCAGAAGTAAAGTGGAGCTCTTGTAATATCTTCTCTACTCAGGACCAAGCTGCTGCTGCAATTGCTGCAACAGGTGTGGGTGTATTTGCTTGGAAAGGTCAAAGTATTGAAGAAGGAGATTGGTGTATTGAGCAAACATTATTTTTCGGCGGTGAAGATCGTCCTTTAAATATGATCTTGGATGATGGTGGCGATTTGACCAATATGGTATTAGATAAATACCCTCAATTTGTTGCAGGTATCAAAGGTTTAAGTGAAGAGACAACAACAGGTGTACACCGTTTATATGAGCGTATGGCTAAAGGTACTTTACCAATGCCTGCAATCAATGTAAACGATTCAGTAACTAAATCTAAGTTTGATAATAAATACGGTTGTCAAGAATCATTGGTGGATGCGATTCGTCGTGCGACTGATGTGATGATGGCTGGTAAGGTTGCAGTAGTTGGTTCTTACGGTGACGTAGGAAAAGGTTCTGCGGCTTCTTTACGTGGTGCTGGTTGTCGTGTAATGGTGACTGAGATTGATCCTATCTGTGCATTACAAGCTGCTATGGATGGTTATGAAGTGAAGCGTATGATTGATGCGGTAAAAGAAGCAGATATCATTGTCACTGCATCTGGATGTAGAGACTTGATCAACGAAAAACATTTTAGAGTGATGAAGGATAAAGCAATTGTTTGTAATATCGGTCACTTTGATATTGAAATTGATATGGCTTGGTTGAATCAAAATTATGGTCATACAAAAGATACCATCAAACCTCAGGTTGATTTATACAATATCGATGGTAAAGATGTAATCGTTTTAGCAGAAGGCCGTTTGGTTAATTTAGGTTGTGCAACTGGTCATCCATCTTTTGTGATGAGTAACTCTTTCTCTAACCAAACATTAGCTCAAATAGAATTGTGGACAAACCATAAGAACTACGAAAACAAAGTGTATGTGTTACCTAAGCATTTAGATGAGAAAGTAGCACGTTTACACTTATCTAAAGTAGGTGCACAATTAGACGAATTAACAGAAGAGCAAGCAGCTTATTTAGGCATACCAAAAGCAGGTCCATTTAAGTCTGACGCTTACAGATACTAGTCTTTAAAGACAAAAAGAAATAACAATTTCTCCCTATTAGCCCATGTTGATTTTATCAGCATGGGTTTTTTATTTTCAGTACCTTTAAGGAACGAATTAAGCAATGACAATGTCATTCAAAGAAATCTTTTTTGATAAAGCTTAAAAGAATTATAAAGGTTAAATGAATAAAAAAATATTCTTACAAATCTTATTCATAGCTGTTATTGGGCAATTGTTTCTAATGCAAAATATTTATGCGCAAAAAAGTATTTTTGCAACAGCAAAAAAGGCTGTCACAGGGAAGTCAGAATCAATGAGTGATAGTACAAAAATAATTTTGCTGAATCAAATCCGTACGCTCAATTCTTATAAAGGAAAAAGAATTAATAGTATCAGTTTTGAGCAACAAAACTTCGCGATGACAATTGATTCGAAAGAATCTAATTTGAAGGACTTTTTTACCAAAATTGGAAATAAGTTATACTACAAGTCTAACAAAAGAGTCATTAGAGAGAATCTATTTTTTAAAGAATGGGAATTGTTTGATCCTTCAATCATCGCTTACAACGAAAAATGGCTCAGAGACCTTAGCTATATACAAGATGCTAAAATAACTGCAACGATTACCCCCTATGATACCAATCAGGTAGATTTGATTGTGGTGACTAAAGACTTATTTTCTTATGGAGGAGAACTGCAGATAAATAATAAAGACGCATTCGCAGCTAAAATCAATAATATAAATTTTTTGGGTACTGGTAATAGTGTCCAGTTGATTCAAAATTTCGAAAACGAAAGAACACCAAAATCAGGATGGGGTTATGATATTGGATTGAGTAATTTAATGGGTAGTTTTATTTCTATCAATGCGGGCATCAACCAATTTGGAAATAATCTAGCCAACAACGTTTTATCTGCCAGAAAAAATTATATTAGTGTCCAAAGACCCCTACTACACCCAAATAGCAAGTGGCTAGGAGGAATGGAATACTTGGAAACATTCAATAAAAATGTTTTTCCTGGAACATGGGACTCCGTCTTTGATCAGCAGTTGAACTATGATTTAAAACATAAAGATATTTGGGTTGGTTATCAATTGACAAGTCAGTCAAAACGAATTAAGTCAAATGCATACAGACAATTTATTCAATATAGATATCTTGAAAATAATTTTAGAGAACGCCCAATTGACTATTTATTACAATTAGACAGAAACTACCAAAATCTTAAAGCAAATTTTTTAGCCTTTTCCTTGGTTAAACAATCTGTTTATCGAACAAGGTATTTATATGGTTTAGGGAGGTATGAGGATTTACCCATTGGTCAATCCTTAACATGGACAACAGGTCTATATAAAATAGAAAAAGATAAAGCTGCTTATCTTGGATTTAAATTTGAGCAATATAAATTATCAAAAAAAGATAATTACACCCATGTCATTGCTAATATTGCAAGTAGCTATATCAATCAATCTTTACAAGACTTTAGGTTCCTTGCAAGCTTGGAACAGTTTAGTAAATTGAAGTACCTCAACAATGGATATGGCTACCGTCAAATCGTCAACTTAAGCTTTACACAAACTTTGAAAAATAAGTACAATGATGCATTAAGAATCAATAGCATTTATGGCATTCCTCAATTGAATAGAGAACAAATCAAAGGAGGCACGCGTCTTTCGGCCAACTGGGAAACAGTGCTGTATAATAACCGTCCAATTTGGGGCTTTAAATCTGCCCCATTTGTGTTTGGTAATCTAACATATATTAGGGCCGTTGGCGACCCCCTCGTTAAAGGCGATATTTATAGCTCAGTCGGCTCTGGCCTGCGGATCCGAAACGAAAACCTTATTTTTGGGACCATTGAATTAAAAGGGTTCTATTTTCCTAGAGCAAATCAGCAAATAAGTCCATGGAATTTTAGCTTCATTACCAATCTTAGGTACAAGTACAATTCAAATATCGTTGATAAGCCAAATTATGTTGAAATAAACTAGTTTTTAGGCCTTTTAACTCAACCATTTAGGCCTAAAATTGTTATTTCTATTATGGTTCAAGCATATAA
>CAMCHR010000023.1 GCA_945874755.1 Chitinophaga pinensis | reverse complement strand
AAAAGATCCGACAACTTTGACAAGTTTGCCAATAAGAAAAAAGGAAGCGCAGTTAAAGAAGAATACAGACAAGAAAAAAAACAAGCAAAAAAAGATGCTAGAGCTATTGGTGAAGCTGCGCGTCAAAGAAAAAAAGATATTGAAAGAGGAATTGCTGTTGAACCTCTAGGAAATAATAAAAAAGCCGGCTACGAAAAAAAGGGAGGCTACGATAAAAAAGAATTTGTAACTGGTCCTCCAAAATATTCCATTCCTTTAAGGGCAACTGCTGCGCCATCAAAAGGACCATCCAAATCTGCTGATGTGCAACCCAAATATGGTGAGCTTCAAAAATCTGCAGGATCTAGATCTGCTGGACCAAGAGCCTCCGCTTCTAAAAGAACCCCAGAATCAATGGATCGCGCAGATGCAAAACGTACAGCAAGTATTGGCAAAGTCACCGCCAATGAGGATATGCCTTACGAACAAATGCCACTCAACAAATACATCGCACATGCTGGTACTTGTGGAAGAAGAGAAGCAGCAGAACTTGTCAAGTCAGGTCATATCACAGTTAACGGAGACACGGTATTAGAGCCTGGCTATAAAGTGCAATACAAAGATGTGGTAAGATTAAAGGGGAAAGTATTGCAATTGCAAGTCACACCTGTTTATATTTTACTAAACAAACCAAAAGATTATATCTGTACTGCAAACGATCCAGAAGGCAGAAAGACGGTCTTAGATATCATTAAAAATGCGACGACACAAAGAATGTTTCCTGTAGGCCGATTAGATAGAAACACCACAGGCGTTTTAATTTTAACCAATGATGGTGACTTGGCGCAAAAGCTAACGCATCCATCTTATGAGATTAAAAAAATCTACGAAGTCACTTTAGACAAGCCTGTAACCAAGGCCGACATGGAGTCTATTGCTGTAGGTGTAGAACTAGAAGATGGATTCATTGCTGCAGATGCCGTAAGTTATTTATCCAATACTTCTAAAAATGTAATTGGCATTGAAATTCATAGCGGAAGAAACAGAATTGTAAGAAGAATTTTCGAACACCTTGGATACGATGTGAGACACTTGGACAGAGTCATGTTCGCTAATTTAACTAAGAAAAATGTAGATCGTGGCAAGTGGCGTTTCTTAGCAGAAAAAGAAGTGCGCACATTGAAGTTTCTAAATAAGTCATTTACAAGAAAAGCAAGTAAGTAAGGGATGTTAGATATACTATTTGAGGACGATGACCTAATTGTGATTAATAAACCTGCTGGTGTATTAAGTATACCAGATCGTTTTGGTAAAACACTTTCTATAAAGTCGCTCTTACAAGATAAATACGGCAATATATTTACGGTGCACCGTTTGGATCAAGCTACAAGTGGGCTTATTATTTTTGCAAAAAATGCAGAAGCACATAAGGAACTAAGCCTTTTATTTGAAGGCAGAACGATTGAAAAAAAATACCTTGGATTGGTGGTGGGCCGTCCTGAACAAAGTGGAAGTATTGACGGAAGTATTATGGAACACCCAGTCAAAAAGGGACAGATGTACATTCATGTAAAAGGAAAAATAGCATTGACCACCTATGATGTTGTGACTTATTACAAACGTTATGCTTTGGTTTCCTTTCAAATTCATACAGGAAGAACCCATCAAATTAGGGTACACGCAAAACATATGGGACACCCTATTATTGCAGATGAAATTTATGGCGATGGTGAAAAATTACTACTCTCTAGTATTAAGAAAAAGAATTTCAAATTAAGTAAATCCGAAGAAGAAGAAAAGCCACTACTAGCAAGACACGCCTTACATGCACATACTTTAAAATTGGTGTTTAAAGAAAAGGCCTTTGCATTTGAAGCGCCACTTCCTAAAGATTTGGCTGCAACAATTAAGCAATTAGATAAATGGAATAGTTAAATTATTCAGCTTGGTCGGTCTCAGTATATAAATCTAACAAGCCGTCGGGCAATACAACATCCACTTGCTTTTTTGCATGGTCTACCCCTTTAAGGCTCTCCTCATGTAAAGGAATATAAGCTTCCTGACCTTGGTATAAAATGGTCACCATAAGTTGATGCGGTTGTTCAATGACTTCTTCTATCTTTCCTAAATCAATTCCCTTTTCAACCACCATATAACCTAGTAAAGAAAGCGGTGAACTTTTATCCACTAGCAATTGAAACTCGGCTTCTGGCAGCCACACTTTTTTCCCAATCAAAATACTACAGGCTTCTCTTGTCGTAATGCCTTCTACTTGTAAATGGGTTAAACTTTCGGTTTTAGCAGAGGCAGATTGTATAAAATAGGGAATAAAACTAGCTGTGTTTTTTTCAATAAAAATGGCATCAATTCCTTTAAAATGAATGGGTGTACCCAAGGCATGCTCTAAAATAAGATGCCCTGTTAGACCATGTGCTGCCACTATTTTCCCGATATGGATATACTCACTCATACACAAATTTAGTAAATGATTGGACGATAAAAAAAACCTCCCGAAATTCGGGAGGTTGAATGCTATTGAATCTTAACTATGTTGCAGTTTAGTTTATTCTGCAGCTGGAGTTTCTTCAGCAGCCGCTTCTGGTGCTGCTTCTTCAGCAACAACTTCTGCAGGTGCTTCAACTTCAGCAGCAACAACTTCTTCAGCTACTACTTCTGGTGCTGCTTCTTCAGCAACAACTTCTGCAGGTGCTTCAGCAACTGGTTCAGCTACTTTCTTAACTACTGGTACATACTCTTTTTTAGCAGCTTGTGCTTTTTTGTGTGCATCATTCTTAGAAGCAATTGATGTTTCATGCTCAGCATACCAAGACTCAAACTTAGTCATTGCAGTTGCATCATCAAATAGACCTAATTTAACTCCACGTAATAAGTGTTTTAAATAAAGTACTCCTTTGAAAGACAAGATTCTGCGAACGGTGTCTGTAGGTTGAGCACCTTTGTTTAACCACTCTAAAGACTTTTGACGATCTAAATTGATTGTCGCTGGAACTGTTAAAGGATTGTAAGTACCAATTTTCTCGATGAATTTACCATCTCTTGGTGCGCGTCCGTCAGCCACTACTATAAAGTAGAAAGGCCTTTTTTTACTACCGTGACGTTGTAGTCTCATTTTTACTGCCATGTTAAATAGAAATTTATAGGCGTTAACAAATAGGGTTAAGGGGAGCAAAGATAAAATAAATTACTGAACTCGCCCAATTAAATAGACTAAGAAAGCAAAATTGGACAAAAAAGCTGAAAATCAACTACTTAAGCCTCATTAAGCTCCAATTACCTTCTCATTCCAGGCATTTTACTCGCCATGGCAGCACCAGCAGGACCGCTCATCGTCTTCATCATTTGTTTCATTTGGTCAAACTGCTTGATAAAGGCATTGATTTCAGCCAGGTCTTTTCCGGCACCTTTTGCAATCCTGGCTTTTCGACTTGGCGTTAAAGTATCAGGATTCCTTCTTTCAATTAAGGTCATGGATTGAATGATGGCTTCAACACCTTTGAAAGCATCTTCTTTGATATCTATATCTTTAATACTTTTTCCAACGCCCGGTATCATCCCCATTAAATCTTTCAGATTACCCATTTTTTTAATCTGTTGGATTTGAGTTAAAAAATCCTCAAAATCAAATTGGTTTTTTCTAATTTTCTTCTCTAATTTTTTTGCTTCAACCTCGTCAAATTGTGCTTGTGCTTTTTCAACCAAAGAGGTAATATCTCCCATCCCTAAAATTCTTTGTGCCATCCTCTCAGGATAAAAAATATCTAAAGTATCCATCTTCTCTCCACTACTCATGAACTTAATCGGTTTGTTCACCGTATACTTAATTGACAAAGCTGCTCCCCCTCTAGTATCGCCATCTAACTTTGTTAAAACAACACCAGTAAAATCTAATCGGTCATTGAAAGTCTTTGCTGTATTGACTGCATCCTGTCCTGTCATTGAGTCTACAACAAATAAAATTTCTTGTGGCTGAATGGCAGATTTAATATTTGCCACTTCGTTCATCATCATTTCGTCTACAGCTAATCGACCTGCAGTATCAATAATGATGACGTTTTTATTATTTTGTTTTGCGTAAGCAATTGCATTTTGTGCAATGGATATCGCGTCTTTATTTTCTCTTTCTACAAAAATATCTACCCCAATTTGTTCTGCTAATACTGTCAACTGATCCATGGCTGCAGGACGATAAATATCAGCCGCAACCAATAAGGGAGATTTTTTTTGGGCCTTCAAATAGGTTGCTAATTTGCCAGAAAAAGTGGTCTTACCACTACCCTGCAAGCCAGCTACTAAAATGATGGTTGGATTTTTAGAAGTATCTAATAAACTAGCTTCTGAACCCATTAATGCAGTCAATTCATCCTGCACAATTTTAACCATCAATTGACCAGGACTAATGGCATTGATTACTTTTTCACCAACCGCTTTTTCTTTAATACTATCTGTAAATTCCTTGGCAATTTTAAAGTTCACATCGGCATCCAACAAGGCTTTTCTGATATCTTTAAGGGTATTGGCCACATTCAATTCGTTGATGCGGGATTGGCCTTTTAGGTGTTTAAACGCTGATTCTAATTTTTCACTAAGTGCATTGAACATAGGACTGTCTTTGTAGTTTGCAAAGATAAGTGATCAAAGGCACTGAAAATCAGGGGATAAAATTGAAAAAAATAATTACTAGAACACTTTCTAAATACCTATTTTTTGTCATAATAAATTGATTATCAGTGTAAATAGATAGATCTACCCTACTTGTTTATAAGTCTTTACAGTTTGTTAACGAATTAAGTCACTAAAATACTTGGAGGCATGCTTTTATTTGATATTATTGCATCAAACGATGCCCTAAATAGGGCAGATTGATATTATGAGTAAAAAATTACTATTTACACTTGAATTTCCGGTTAGATGTTCTCCTGCAATCTTATTTGAATTCCTCTCCACAGCCTCTGGTTTACAAGAATGGTTCGCTGATAGAGTTGACGAATGGGAAAATGTCTTCAGTTTTTCATGGAATGGTGGCACCCCAGACAAGGCAGAAATTTTAGATCAAGAAGAAAATAAATTCATTCGTTTTAGATGGTTACATAGCGAAAAGAATGAATATTTTGAATTTAGTATTGAAAAAACAGAAATTTCAAATCAAACCGTATTGATCATCAAGGATTTTGCGGAGAAAAATGAGATTAAAGACCAAAGTCAACTTTGGGGTTATCAAATCAAAGAGCTATTTTATAGAATAGGTAGCTAGCACTAAAATTTTGTTCAAAAAATTAGACATACTAATTCTCAGGGCTTTTATTGGACCCTTTTTGGCAGCATTGACTATTTCAATATTCGTGCTGACCATGCAATTCTTTTGGCTATACATTGACGACTTAGTTGGAAAAGGATTGGATACATTCATCATTTTAAAATTAGTTGGCCTAGTATCTATCAGCATGTTGACAACTGCCATTCCTTTGGCCTTGCTTTTTTCTTCGATCATGACATTCGGAAATCTTGGTGAAAGTTTTGAACTCATCGCCATCAAGTCCGCAGGCATTCCCTTAGTTCGTTTTATGCGACCGCTTTTTATTTTTGCAATCTTACTAGCAGGCATCGCTTTTTTATTGGCCAATAATATAATCCCCGTCTCTCAAATGCGGCTAACCACTTTGAAATATGAAATTATCATATCAAAGCCCGCTATAGACTTAAAAGAAGGTGTTTTTTATGATAAAATTGACGGTTATGTGATTAAATTAGGTAAGAAAGAGTCCAATGATAGCGTGATCAATGATATCGTTATTTTTGAGAAAAGATTTGGGCTGCAGGACAATATGATTATGGCAAAGTCAGGCGTGATGAGGGTTACACCTGATAAAAAGTTTTTAGAATTTATATTGTATAACGGCTGGCGTTACCAAGAAAAAGGCTACAGGGCGACGACTAACACCGAATTTACAAGACTCAATTTTAAAGAATACAAAAAAGTTTTTGATCTGAAAAGTTTTCAGATGAACAAAACAGTGGATGTTATTTATGATCCAAAAATGTTGAGCGTTAGGCAATTGGGGAAAGCAATAGATTCCATTCAATCAATTGATAGTTTTTTTATCAAAAAAACGCAATCAGAAATTTATCCTTATTTGAAATTTATGTTATTAAAAGATAGCATACAACTTTTCAAAAAAGCAAAAGTGGCTGCAATTAAAAATATTGACGCATTGATACCACCCGAAGCGTCTATTTCGATTGCAGAAAATACTGGCTACCAATTTCAATCGCTGCAATATAACTTAGCAAACTTAGTGACGAGTTATAAAGAGCAACGACACGCTGAAACAATGCATGCTATTGAATGCCATCGGAAGTTCACACTCTCATTTGCGTGTATCGTGTTATTTTTAATTGGGGCACCATTAGGTGCGATTATCAGAAAAGGAGGACTGGGTGCACCAATGGTTTCGGCCATCGCCTTTTTTGTGGTCTTTTTCTTACTCAATAATTTTGGAGAGAAACTAGCCAAGTCTCAGCAATGGTCCGTGTATGCTGGCATGTGGTTGTCTAGTCTCTTTTTAATACCTGTAGGTTTATTCTTAACCTACAAGGCGATGCGCGATTCACAGTTATTCAACCAGGAATTTTACTACCGATTTTTACACCCAATTAAAGTAACTTTACAGAAGTACTTTAAAAAATAATCCTATGTCCAGTTCATCAAACAGTCGACGTCAGTTTATCAAACAAACTGGCAAAGCAGGTATTGCCATGGCGAGTATGCCATTGATTCATACACTTGGGGGATTGCAATTACGCGAGGAGGTAAATTATATACAACAGCCATTGCCTTATTCCTTTAATGCTTTAGAGCCATTCATAGATGCAATGACGATGGAGATCCATCATACAAAACACGCGGCAGGATATACAAAAAATTTAAATGATGCTTGTGTTGCTGAAAAGGTAGATATAAAAACTACATCCATCATTGACTTATTAGAATCCATCTCAAAGTATTCAACTAAAATGCGCAACAATGCAGGCGGTCATTATAATCATGAATTATTTTGGCAGTCTATGCAACCTGCTCCAGCAACAACCCCAACGGGTGAATTTTTAAAAGAAATTGAAAAATCATTCGGCAGTTTTGCCGATTTCCAAAAAGCTTTTACAGAAGTAGCAAAAAATAGATTTGGAAGTGGCTGGGCATGGTTGATTGTGAACGAAAAAGGCGAATTAGCAATTTGCTCTACACCCAACCAAGACAATCCAGTAATGGATATTGCAGAAACAAAAGGGAACCCTTTGTTAGGATTAGACGTTTGGGAGCATGCTTACTATTTAAAATACCAGAACAAAAGAGCAGATTATATATCCAATTGGTGGAACCTTGTCAATTGGAAATTTGTTGAAGATAGATTCAACCCATTTAAATTGTAATTCATTTATAATAGATTCCATTGCAAGCAGCTAAACAGAATTTAAAAATACAGTTCTATGTCACTTCTTTAAGTGTCGTTCTTTTTGTATTGAAGTTTGTCGCCTATTTCATGACGCACTCGCTATCTGTATTATCTGATGCATTGGAGAGTATTGTAAATGTTCTAGCTGGTGGGATTGGATTATATAGTTTATACGTTGCATCTAAACCCAAAGACAAAGAGCATCCTTATGGTCATGGTAAAGCGGAATTTATTTCTGCTGCATTTGAAGGAAGTTTAATCATTGCAGCTGGTTTAATTATTTTTTACGAATCTATCAGTGCAATTTTTAAGCCCTCAGAATTACACAGCCTTGACAATGGCTTATGGGTTTTGCTTATTACCGCTTTTTTAAATTTATTTGCTGGTTTGATTGCGAAAAAAATGGGTAAGAAAAACAATTCACTAGCATTAACCTCAAGTGGACAACATTTAATATTAGATAGCTTTACCACATTTGCAGTCTCTATAGGGATTGGGATTGTACTACTTACCAATATCACCGGCATTGATGCGATACTAGCCATTTTAATGAGCTTTTGGATTATTTACAATGGCTACAAAATCATTAGGGCTTCCTTAGCTGGTATCATGGACGAAGCCGATCTAGCTTTATTAGAACAAGTGGTGAGTGAGCTGAATAAAAACAGAAATGTACAATGGGTTGACTTGCACAATTTAAGAGTGATTAAATATGGTAGCTTAATGCATATTGACTGCCATCTTACGGTGCCTTGGTTTTTAAACGTAAATGAAGCACACCAGGTAGTAGAAGAATTTACAAATTTAATCAAGAATAAATTTGGAGCTAGCATTGAATTTTTTGTGCATACGGATGGATGCATGTCCTATAGTTGCCCCATCTGTTTGGCAGAAAATTGTGCACAAAGAAAAGCGCCGTTAGAACAAAAATTAGACTGGACCATTGAAAATGTATTATCAGATAATAAACATCAATTAGCATAAATAAGTATTATAAAAATTTCTTAAAAAAATTATAGCATATGAACGCATGGAAAGCATATCAAGAAGCAAACAAGGATCGTTTTTTACAAGAGTTATTGGATTTATTACGCATACCAAGTGTAAGTGCAAAATCAGAACACAATGATGACATGCAAGTATGTGCAAAAGCAGTGGCAAAATCTTTGACAGATGCTGGGGCGCAAGTTGTAAACATTTATGAAACCGAGGGACATCCAATTGTGTATGGAGCAATCATTGTTGATCCAAGCTTCCCAACAGTATTAGTTTACGGGCATTATGATGTTCAACCTGCTGATCCTCTGGAATTATGGAAGAGTGGTCCATTTGAGCCAACCATTATTGATGGGAAAATTTTTGCCCGAGGTGCTTGTGATGACAAAGGACAATTTTACATGCACGTAAAAGCCTTGGAGATGATGACAAAGACCAATACCATGTGTACCAATATTAAATTCGTAATTGAAGGAGAGGAAGAGATTGGAAGTCCAAATTTGGCGACTTTTGTAAAAGCGAATAAGGATTTATTAAAAGCAGATGTCATTTTAATTAGTGACACCGCAATGATCAGCATGGACACCCCCTCTATTGATATTGGTGTAAGAGGATTAAGCTATATAGAAATTGAAGTGACTGGACCAAATAGAGATTTACATAGTGGTGTGTATGGAGGTGCTGTGGCAAATCCAATTACCATCTTATCAAAAATGATTGCTGCTTGTCATGACGAAAATAACCATATCACCATCCCTGGATTTTATGATGATATCATTGAATCAACTGCATCAGAGCGGGCAAAAATGGCAGAAGCACCTTTTGATTTAAATGAGTTCAAGCAAGATTTAGGTATTGCCAATGTATGGGGCGAAAAAGGTTATAGCACCAACGAAAGAACTGGTATCAGACCAACACTCGAAGTCAATGGTATTTGGGGCGGGTACACAGGAGAAGGCGCAAAAACAGTTCTACCTTCTAAAGCCTTTGCTAAAATTTCATGCAGATTGGTGCCGAATCAATCTTCAACAATCATCACGGAAAAAGTGTTGAGCTATTTTAAATCCATCGCACCTGATAATGTGACTGTCACTGCATTTGAGCATCATGGTGGCGAACCATATAGCACACCTATTGATTCTCACGAATACCAAAGTGCTGCAAAAGCAATTGTAAAAACATTTGGTAAAGAGCCTATTCCAGTAAGAGGTGGTGGAAGCATTCCTATCTGTTCTTTATTTGAACAAGAACTTGGATTAAAAATTGTATTCATGGGATTTGGTTTAGATAGTGATAATTTACATAGCCCAAATGAAAAATACGATATCGTCAATTTCTACAAAGGCATTGAAACCATCCCTTATTTTCATCAATTCTTTGCCGAAAAAAAATAAGGATACATGCCTACACCTGAAGTCAAAAAAGAAAAATTAAGACTCGATAAATATTTGTGGTCCATCCGTGTATTTAAGTCAAGAAGTATGGCTACAGAAGCAATTGATAAAGGACGCGTTAAATTAAATGGCGAAAATATAAAAGCTTCGCGCAATGTGGTGATTGGAGATGTCTATGAAGCAAGGACAGAACATAAGAACTGGGTATTGAAAGTGACTCAATTACTAGATGGCCGATTGGCCTATGCAGAAGCCATCAAATATTATGAAGACCTAACGCCAGTGGAAGAATTAGAGCGCGTGAGGCAGGTCGCAGCTACATTTCAAACTGGGAAGCGCTTGAGTAAAATTGGGCGGCCTACTAAAAAGAACCGCCGAGAATTAGGCGATTTTTTGGATTAATCTCAATTATCTTTGTGGCATGACCATTGAAATTCTAACAGTCCTTCCAGAACTACTTGAAAGCCCTTTTGCACATAGCATTATGAAGCGCGCTCAAGAGCGAGGGCATCTTGATATCAAGTTGCATCAATTAAGAGACTGGGCCATTAACAAACACGGACAGGTAGATGACTATCAATATGGTGGTGGTGCAGGGATGGTGATTATGTGTGAACCCTTAGCCAATGCCATTGATGATTTACAAAAAGAAGGCAGTGCATTTGATGAAATCATTTTTGTCACGCCTGATGGTAAAAGATTTGAGCAAAAAGACGCCAATACTTTATCCTTAAAAAATAGAATCCTGATTATTTGTGGTCACTATAAAGGCATTGATCAAAGAATAAGAGATTTGTATGTAACTCAAGAGATTTCTATCGGAGACTATGTATTGAGTGGAGGAGAATTAGCTGCAGCAGTCATTGTGGATGCAGTGGGCAGATTGATTCCTGGTGTATTAAATGATGAAACCTCTGCATTAACCGATTCTTTTCAGGATAATTTATTAGCCCCTCCGGTATTTTCAAGACCTGCTGACTTTCGTGGATTAACTGTGCCTGAAGTATTATTACAAGGTGACCCAAAAAAGGTGGATCAATGGAGATCAGAACAAGCATTGATTAGAACCAAGCAAAGACGACCAGATATTCTTGATAAAGACTAAGGATATTATTAAGCTAATATTACTCCGCTTGTAACAAAATGCCCCTCTTATTCGTTTAATAATTGCATCTTTGTGAGTCCAAAAAATCTTGATGAAACGACCTATCCCATTTTACGCTATCCTTGCATTTTTGCTAGTTTTTCATTCTGCAATAGGTCAAAATACGGCTCCTAATCAGAAAGATTTTAAATTGACGATCAAACCTGCGAAAATGACCATCCAATTAGATGGGGTCATGGACGAGGCGGCATGGAATACCGTAACTGCTGTTACTGATTTTAAAAAGAAATTTCCAACTGATATAGGTGCTCCAAAAAAGCAAACAGAAGTCAAATTTTTATATGACGACAAAAATTTATACTTCGGATTTAAAGTATATGATAGCGGAACTGCAATTACTAGGAGTTTAAAAAGAGATGTAGGACATGACGGAAATGATGGGGTTGCAATTGTTTTAGATCCCTTGAATCAACAGACCAATGGCTTTTATTTTGTACTAAGCACATTAAATGTGCAATCAGAAGATCAGTTGACAGGAAGTAGTGACGGGGGCATCAGTTATAGCTGGGATACTAAATGGTTTTCAATGACCAAGGACTATGGTAATTATTGGATTGCAGAGATTGCGATTCCACTTAAGTCTATTCGTTACAACCCTGAAAATAAAAATTGGGGTGTCAACTTTGTACGTATTGATGCCAAGAATTTTGAATATAGTGCTTGGACAAGGGTGGCTACTAATTTTAAAACCTACGATTTGGGATTAACAGGACTAATGCAATGGGAAGAAAAGCCTCCCGTGAGTTCAAATAATGCAATTTTTCTACCTTATATAACTGGTGGTGCTTCTGATGATAAGCAACTAACTAAAACAACCACCACTGGCAATGGAGGATTTGACGCAAAAATTGCTTTGAATTCTGCATTGAACCTTGACTTAACAGTGAATCCTGATTTCTCTCAAGTAGAAGTAGATAATCAAGTAACCAATCTAACCAGGTTTAGTATTTTCTTGCCAGAGAGAAGGGCCTTCTTTTTAGAAAATGCAGATTTATTTGCTGGATTCGGTATCCCTCCTATTCGTCCATTTTATTCAAGAACCATTGGATTAGATAAAAATGGAAATAAAATTCCTATTCTATTTGGTGCAAGGCTTTCTGGTAATTTATCGCCTGATGTAAGAATAGGTGCCATGAATATGCAAACAGGTAGACAAGGTGATTATGCACCTGAGAATTTTTCTGCATTCACATTGCAAAAAAGAGTTTTAAAAAGATCTATGATCAAGGGTTATTTTTTGAACAGAGAAAATTTTATTTCTGTAGAAGAAGAGAAATTAAACCCATTAAGCAAGTATGGACGTAATGCAGGTGTGAGTTTTGATTACTCTAACCCTTCTGGTAGTTTTGGATATTGGGCAAACTACAATATGTCCATGAAGCCTACCATCAAAGACTTAAATAATTACTACGAAATTGGTGCAAATTATGATGCTCGGAAATTTGGATTTGTAATTGACTTAGCGAACGTGGGCAAAAATTATTATACGGACATGGGATTTGTTCAAAGAATAGAAAACTATGATGCCCTTAGAGATACCGCAATTAGAGTCGGGTATAAACATATTTTTACAGAGCTTTCATATAATATTTTACCAACAAAGGGAAAAATTGGCAGGATTGAGGCTTATGCTCAGAATTCTATTATTTTTAATCCGGACAATAGTCTTAACGAATGGGAAACTGAGCTTAATATTAAAACAGATTTTAAAAACGCATCTAGTTTAAAAGTAGAATTAAATAATAATATCACCAACCTGCTTTTCGCAACCAGCTTTACAGATGGAATACCGCTTCCAGCAAAACAATATCAATATGCGACATTTGGTATTGGATATGGGTCTGATACAAGGAAATTATTTGGCTGGATGTCTGAGATTTCATTTGGACAGTTTTACAATGGAACGGTACAAAGTTTTAGTGCTGGTATCAATTGGAGAAGCCAACCCCATCTTAACCTACGCTTAAACGCCCAGTATAATGACATTCAATTACCAGGTGCATTTGGTAGCACAAAATTATTGTTAATAGCACCTAGAATAGAATACAATTTTAGTACTAAATTATTCTGGAATACATTTATTCAGTATAACACTCAGAGTAATAATTTCAACATCAATAGTAGATTGCAATACCGTTATAAACCAATGAGTGACTTCTTTTTAGTGTATACAGATAACTATTTTACAGATCCTTTATTCAAAAGTAAGAATAGAGCACTTATCTTTAAGCTCAGTTATTGGTTTTAATTCACAACACTAAGCAACACAATGCAGACAACTAACATTCAAGGTCAGTACGTTGATATTCTAAATAAACGTATTTATCCAGCAATACTACGTATTGAAGATGGTAGGATTGTATCCATCACCGAATGCGATGAAGCCCCGAATCAATTTATTTTACCCGGTTTTATAGATAGTCATGTACATATTGAAAGTAGCATGCTTGTACCTAGCTCTTTTGCTAGACTAGCTGTGGTGCATGGCACAATTGGTACCATCAGTGATCCACATGAGATTGCAAATGTGTGCGGCTTAGAGGGCGTGCAATACATGATTGACAATGGAAAAAAAGTGCCTTTTCATTTTTTCTTTGGTGCACCAAGCTGCGTACCTGCAACCGCATTTGAAACGGCCGGCGCGGTCATTGATAGTGAAGCAATAACAAAGCTCTTAGCTTCTCCAGATATTTATTATTTAAGTGAAATGATGAACTTTCCAGGCGTCTTGCATCAGGATGCAGAAGTGATGCAAAAAATAAAAGCGGCACATGCAATTGGAAAGCCCGTTGACGGACATGCACCTGGATTAATGGATGATCTTGCAAAACAATATATAGCCGCGGGCATTAGCACCGACCACGAATGTTTCACCATCGAGGAAGCATTAGATAAATTAAGTTTTGGAATGCATATTTTAATTCGTGAAGGAAGTGCAGCCAAAAATTTTGAAGCTTTGTATGAATTAATAGATGACCATCCTAAAAAAATCATGTTGTGTAGCGATGATAAACATCCTGATAGTTTATTAGAAGGTCATATCAATCAATTATGTGCTAGAGCAGTGGCCAAAGGAATCAATATATTCAATGTATTAAGAGCTGCTTGTATTAATCCAGTCATCCATTATCAGTTACCAACTGGATTCGCAAGGGTCAATGATCCTGCAAACTTGATATTGGTAGAAGATCTTACAAATTTTAAAGTCCTTGAAACTTATATTGATGGGCAATTGGTAGCAAAAGATGGTCATTCATTGATTGAACCTGTTCAAGCAAAAACGATCAATCAATTCAACGCGCATTCGATTGCATTATCAGACCTTCAATTACCTGTTACAGCATATCCGTCCAAAGACGGCTTGGTTCCGGTGATACATGCTATTGACGGGCAATTGATTACCAATTTGGTTTGGACTAAACCCACAATCAAAGACAATACAATTGTTGCAGATACCCAAAAAGATGTTTTAAAAGTAGTGGTATACAATCGTTATCATGCAGCTAAACCAAAAATAGGACTCATACAGTCATTTGGATTTAAATCGGGCGCCATCGCTTCTACTGTGGCGCATGATAGTCACAATATCATTGCTGTTGGCGTAGACGACGAAAGTATTTTAAAAGCGATCAACTTAGTCGTGCATGAAAAAGGCGGCATCAGTTGCGTGCAAAATGAACAATCAAAAGTGATTGGTTTACCAGTTGCCGGATTAATGAGTATAGCCGATCCATATCAGGTAGCAAATGACTATATCGAAATAGACAAAATGGCCAAATCATTAGGGACCCAACTTGGATCGCCCTTTATGACCCTTAGTTTCATGGCTTTACTAGTCATTCCGCACATTAAAATGAGTGATCTTGGGCTTTTTGATGGAGACCAGTTTAAATTATATTAATGTTATAGCATTGGGGTTTTCTAAATAAAACAATTAAAACATTTATATGGTCATTGACTTAAGCAAGCATAATAGTTTATTAAATCATTGGGTAGCAGAATTAAGAGATGTGCAGGTGCAAAATGACAGAATGCGTTTTAGAAGAAATATAGAACGTATTGGTGAAGTGGCTGCCTATGAATTAAGCAAGACCTTGCGTTTTAAAACTGTTGATGTTACCACTCCATTGGGTATCGCCTCAACTTCATTGCTAGAAGCACAACCAGTATTGGGCACTATACTAAGAGCTGGTCTGCCACTACACCAAGGCATGTTGAACTATTTTGATAAAGCAGATAATGCATTCATTTCGGCTTACAGAAAACATCATTCAGATGGTAGTTTTGAAATCAGTCTTGAATACATAAGCTGCCCTGATTTAAATAATCGAGTTTTAATTTTATGTGATCCAATGTTGGCTACAGGTGCATCTATAGTGGAGACCATTCAAGCGATTCAAAAAACCTATACCCCTTCACAAATTCATATTGTTGTCACCATTGCCAGTCAAAAGGGCATTGAGCACGTAGAAAAAGAATTGGGCGCTGATACTCCAATCTGGTGTGCTGCAATTGATCCTATTTTAAATGACAAGAGCTATATCGTGCCAGGCTTAGGTGATGCAGGGGATCTTGCCTTTGGCAGTAAAATGCAATCATAGGTCCCAGTTCATTCGTATCTTTATCCTAAATACGAAGCATTGCTAAAAGAATTGATTTTATCCATACGCGCTTACTTTTTAGCCCACCAATTTATTTTAACACATAAATTATGGAAATGGATGGTGTTGCCTGGAATCATCTACACGACTTTGTTAATCATAGGCATGAATTATTTTGGACAAACTTCAAGTTTTTTCATTGAATCTATCATCTTAAAGACTGGTCTAAAAGCATTCATAGACAGCTTGAATAGCAATTGGCTTGGTTTTTTTATTACCATGGGTAGTTTCTGGCTCTGGTTTACATTGCTTCTTTTTTACTTTGCCTTATTCAAGTATCTTTTTTTAATTTTCTTTGCACCGCTATTTGCTTATTTACATTTACGTATTGTTGCGATACAACAAGCAATACCTTTTATATGGAATAAGGAGGACTATATTAAATTAGTCCTGAGGTCTGTTGTAGTCAATTTGAACAATATGCTTTGGCAGACAGTGTATCTTATACCCATTGTTTTAGTATGCACTTTACCTGTAGTAGGTTGGTTTACACCATTGTTTAGTATTTTAATGGAAAGCTATTTTCTTGGATTTGCAATGATGGATTTTGGATTGGCTACAGAAAAGCATAACAGAAATTTTGCCGCAGCTTATGTGAATCGACACAAAGGCCTTCCGATTGGAAATGGTATTGTATTTTATCTTTTACATTTACTTCCAATCATTGGTTGGATCACGGCTCCGTTTTATGCATTGGTTGCTGCGCATTTGAATACACAAGAAATTAAAGACACCGAATAATGAAGGATACATTAGGAAAAGTATTGTTGCTGCCTATGTTATTGCATGAAGAAGGCTGGGAAGCGCTTCCAAAAGATGTGGCGGTTTGGATTCAATCATGTGATGCATTTTTTGTGGAAAATGAAAAAACAACCAGAAGATTTTTTAAAAAAATTTGGAAAGAAATGGTGATTGACGACTATCAGTGGTTTCCCATTCACCAAGTTGAAGCAGCACAAGTAGAAATATTTGTACAACTTTTAAAATCAGGTAAAACGATTGGCATTGTTTCAGAAGCAGGCTGTGCAGGGATTGCAGACCCAGGACAAATCTTAGTTGGAGCAGCGCAAAAATTAGGCGCCATAGTAAAACCCTATATGGGTCCATCTTCCATCCTACTATCTTTAATGGCCAGCGGTTTTAATGGACAAGGTTTTACATTCAATGGGTACCTACCAATTGATGCAGCTGAAAGAAAAAAGAAGATTTCACAATTAGAACAAATCGTGAATAGCAATAGTGTTGCACAATTATTTATTGAAACGCCTTATAGAAATAATCAATTGTTAGAAGCCATCCTTCAAACATGTCATCCTAACACGCAACTCTGTATTGGGGTAGACATCACTGGCCCATCGGAATCCATCAAAACAGCTACGCTACAGTATTGGAAAAATAACAAGCCCGAATTACATAAGCGACTTGCTATTTTCATTTTAGGAAAATAAGTATTTACCGAATCTGTAGGAGTATGTTTTTGTACTATGATTGTAGATGCAACAGAAATTAATACTATGGAGGTCATCGAATCCCATTTTTTTTATTTGTTATTATTTTCTAATTGGCTTTTTAGCGGTTAAATCTTCCAAACAATATTGGCCCATACTTTCGCAAACAACATTACTAGTGCTGGTCTGCATTTCATGTATTGGTTTATGCATTGCGTATGTATTTCAGCATAAAGCGAATGTTCTAAAACTAGTACCAACAATCATCTTGCTAGTTTGGGGCGCCCTAGTGGCACAGTATCATACTAGTAGTTCATTTTTGAGTGAAATGGTATCAGCGCAATGGGTCATTGAAATCAGACAATACTTTATAACAAAAATTGATTACTCTTTTACCGACCCAGCATCCAATGCATTCGCCAAGAGCTTATTGTTTGGTACCAAATCGGACATGTCCCCAACCCTTAAATCAGCATACCAACAACTTGGTATATTGCATATCATAGCCATCAGTGGCATGCACCTAGATATTTTATTTAAATTATTAGAAAAAGGTACCCTTTGGTTGCCCAATAAAAATTGGGCGAGATGGACAAAACTGATCAGCCTACTTTTAATTGTTTGGTCCTATACACTTATAGCGCATGCTGGACCATCGGTGGTTAGAGCGAGTTTATTTTTTAGCACCCTATTGATTGGTCGATTTTTTTACCTTAATATTTTTTCACTCAACACAATTAGTATTGGCATCCTCCTAGTATTGCTATACAATAGTCAAATTATGACTGGTATTGGCCTGCAGCTTTCTTATGCAGCAGTGGTGGGGATCCATTTTTTTTATAAGCCGCTGTTACAATTACTACCCATGGACAATCGATTACTGCAAATGGCATGGAGTAATTTGGCCATCTCTATTGCAGCGCAGTTAACTACATTGCCCATTGTATTGTTTTATTTTCATTCAAGTTCTAGTTTATCCATTATTGGCAATTTCCTATTTGTGCCATTAAGTAGTATTTTATTGTACGCTTTACTGGTATGGATGGTCATGCCTAATATCGAACTGGTTCATGTTGTCATTGCAAATGGAATTGGCTGGTATATCAAAACAATGAATGAAAGTATCCGCCTGCTTTTTGAATACTTTCAAATGGAGGATCGTCATTATGAACTTGGCATAACAGGATTATTGTATTATTATTTTTGTCTTTTTGTGGGTCTATATTGGCTTTTAAATAAGTCCCCAAAAAGTATATTGCTACTCCTTTTGGGGACTTGTCTATATAGTAGCATAAAGTTATTCAGTCTTTAAGCCATTTTGTGGAAAATCCGAGCAAGACAAAAATCCAGAAGCTCGTACCTTTACATATGGAAAAGAAAATACAATCCGCATTAATCTCTGTTTTTTACAAAGATGGTTTAGAGCCATTGGCTAGAACCCTCCAGCAACACAATATCACGATCTACTCTACTGGTGGAACACAACAATTTTTAGAAGATTTAGGCGTCCCCTGTGTATCTGTTGAGTCTGTGACTGGATACCCTTCTATTTTAGGTGGGCGTGTAAAAACCTTACATCCTTCTGTGTTTGGGGGCATTTTAGGAAGAAGGTATGAGGCGCAGGATTTAAAAGAAATGGAAGAATTTAAGATTCCCGCCATTGATCTTGTTATTGTTGACTTGTACCCATTTGAAGAAACATTAAAGACAACTACCGAGGAAAAAGCAATCATCGAAAAAATTGATATTGGCGGCCCATCTATGATTAGAGCTGCCGCTAAAAACTTTAGAGACTTAACTGTGCTTGCTGCAAAAGATGATTATGCAGCGCTTAATAAAATATTGATTGACCAAGCAGGTAGCACTACTTTAGAACAAAGAAAAGCTTTTGCTGCTAAGGCTTTCCAAGTGGTGATGCATTATGATATTGCCATTAGCAACTATTTTAATCCAGCAACTGGCAAGACATTGCGTTATGGAGAAAATCCACATCAGGTAGCCACTTTCTATGGTGATTTAGATGCTTGGTTTACACAATTAAATGGAAAAGAATTATCCTATAATAATTTAGTGGATGTAGATGCAGCTATTGCATTGATCCAAGACTTACCTGCAACAAGCTTTGCAATTATTAAGCATACCAATGTATGTGGTGTGTCACAAAGAGATAATGTATTTGCAAGTTGGGAAGCGGCATTGGCTGGAGACCCTGAGAGTGCGTTTGGCGGTGTATTAGTCACCAATGGCACTATCGATAAAGCTTCTGCAGAAGCCATTCAAGAACTATTTTTTGAAGTACTGATTGCCCCTGCATACGAAGCAGCAGCATTGAGCATTTTAACGACTAAGAAAAATAGAATCTTACTTGAAACAAAGCCAGGTATTCATTTTCATCCGACACAAAAAAAATCAATCCTAAACGGAAGTCTTGAGCAAGGCTTAGATACTGGAAATTATACCAATTGGGAGGAAGTAGGTGCAAGACCTTGTACCGAAATCGAAAAAGCAGATTTACTTTTTGGTAATATCATTTGTAAACATTTAAAGAGCAATGCCATTGCCTTAATTAAAAATAAGCAGCTAGTTGGAAAAGGCTGCGGGCAAACATCTAGAATCGATGCATTGAGACAAGCCATTGAAAAAGCAAAGCAATTTAATTTTGAATTGAAAGGAGCAAGCCTTGCATCTGATGCTTTTTTTCCTTTTGATGATTGTGTAAAAATTGCACAAGAAGCAGGCATCGAAGCATTCATTCAACCAGGAGGTTCTGTAAGAGATAAAGATAGTATTGCATATTGCCAAGCAAATGGTTTAGCCATGGTGATGACAGGGCTTAGACATTTCAAACACTAAGCTTCAAAATGGCCAATCAAAATAAAGCCTACTTTGCCTTAGCTGTTACAAGTATTGTATGGGGCACCACCTGGGTTGCAAGCAAGATGGGTATTAGTCATATGCCAGCCTTTGAATTAGCAAGCATCAGACAATTTTTAGGTGGCTCCTTGTATGTTGGATTTTTTTTAATCAAAGGCGAAAAATTACCCACCAAGCAACAATTTCTTTGGTTACTGGGGATGTCCTTATTAATGTTTGTCTCTTCCAATGGGATTGCTACTTATGGATTGCAATTTATCACAAGTGGCCTAGCTGCTTTAATTGCAGCTTTGTATCCATTATCAGTTGTATTGATTGAAAGGTATTATTACAAAGCAATTGAGATTACACCCAAAACCTTGATTGGTTTATGCCTTGGATTATTAGGCATTGGTTTTATTTTTTATAAAGACAGTCTAAGCTTTCATGGGAGTCAATATATTCTAGGCGTTGTATTATCATTTTTGGCCATGATCACATGGAGTATTGGATCTATCATTATTTCAAGAACTAAAATCAAGATCAACGCATACAATTCAATTGGATGGCAGATGTTGATTAGCGCCTTCATTATGGGTGCGATCACCATCATTAGCGGAGACTATGTTCCATTGCATCAGATACCTGCTATTTCTTGGGGCGTCATTGTATACATGGTGATTGGAGGATCTGTATTTGCATTTATCTCTTTCATCTATAGCATGAAGCATTTAAAATCTTCTATTGCTTCTTTATATGCCTATATCAATCCAATCGTCGCCATATGGGTAGGTTCTCTTTTATTAAATGAGCAAATGACTTGGAATAATATTGTAGGTACAATATGCACTTTGATTGGTGTCTACTTAGTCAACAAAAGCTTGAAGGATCAAAAAGATCCAGTCCATGCAATCTCAGATGCAGATGGAATGTAAGTAAAATCTGATGAAGGTGCTGTGGAAGGTATTGTAGAAGGTTTACTTTTTATTTTTTTCTTTCCAAAGTTGATTGAAAGTCTTAGTAGGAAATTGTAAAGGGGATCTTTGCTTCGCCCAACCTTTAAATATTTTATTGACTACCCAATTTTTAATGGTGGCATTACCTTGGTTCATTAACAATCGATTCATAGATGCTTGTTTCCAAATCTTCCATGCAAATTCTTCAGCAAAATTACTTTCACCAGCTACGACCGACTCCCTTCTATTTTCTAGTAAAAGTTCATGCAAATTAATTTTAACAGGACAAACTGCAGTGCAGTTACCGCATAAGCTCGATGCAAAACTCAAATGTTTATAATCGTGCATGCCATTTAAATGAGGTGTAATCACACTTCCAATGGGGCCACTATAGGTTGTCTCATAAGCGTGTCCTCCGATATTCTTATAGATTGGGCAAGCGTTTAAACAAGCGCCACAACGAATACAATAAAGTGCTTCCCTACTTTTTGCGTTGGCTAATAAATTAGTTCTGCCATTGTCTAATAAAATCACATACATCTCCTCAGGACCATCCGCTTCGTCTGCTTGTTTAGGTCCACTGATAATACTATTGTACACGGTTACTTGCTGACCCGTACCATAAGTAGATAACAAAGGCCAAAGCAATCCTAAATCAGTCACAGAAGGAAGCACTTTTTCAATACCTACAATCACAATATGTGTTTTAGGAAAAGCTGCAGATAATCTTGCATTCCCTTCGTTTTCTGTTAATGCAATGCCGCCTATATCTGGCAAAATAAAATTAGCACCAGTGACACCAATCTCTGCCTGTACATATTTTTCTCTCAAATTTCTTCTTGCTACCAAAGTCATTTCCTCTGGCGTCATATTGATATCAGTGCCCAATTTTTCAGCAAACAATTTAGCCACATCCTCTTTGCTTTTATGCATTGCTGGCGTCACAATATGATAAGGGGCTTCACCATCGAGTTGCTGGATATACTCTCCTAAATCTGTCTCAACAGATTCAACGCCGATGGATTCTAAGTAGGTATTCAAGTGAATCTCTTCTGTCACCATGCTCTTGCTCTTCACCAAAGTCTTGCATTCTTTTTCCTTACAGATAGACCCTATAAAATCAAGTGCTTGCTCGCTATCTTCTGCCCAAAAAACTTTTGCGCCACGCTTTGTAATCTGTTCCTCAAATTGGGTTAAATATAAATCCAAGTGCTCAATAGCCTCCCATTTAATATTTTTTGCTTGAGACCTTACTTTTTCTAAATCAACAAATTGCATTTTACCCTTAGGTACAACAGCATTGTATTTACCAATATTAAAATTGATTTTTTTTCTATGTTCCGTATCGAGGGCCTTCTCGCTACTTATTTGATCAAATGATGTTGAGTAAATACTTTCCATATAGACTTATTTTTTCGCTAAATGTTTTGCAGAAGCTTCTAATGCCTCGTAAAATTCATCGCCATACTTTCTAATGATGGACTCTTTTAAAAAAACATAAGCAGGCACTTTTAATTTAACCCCAAGATTACAACCCGATTTACATAAGTCCTCTCTTGGTTCATAGTTCATATATTCGATCGATGGATCAGACTTACTTTGTTGTATTTTAATGGGGAATAAATGACAGCTAATTGGCTTTTTCCAAGAAATTTTACCATCATTGTATGCTTGTTCAAAAGCACATTTAATGATATTCTTTTCATCTTTATATCCGTAGGCACAAATGCCGCCATTGATTGTAGGTGTCACCCAACCAAATTCTCTATCATATAAATATGGACCCACTGTTTCCACTTCTTTAATCCCCTGCTTGGTCATATAGGGTTTAACAGTTTCATAAAACTGCTTCACGTATTCTTTTTCTTGATTGTCTAATGGAGCACCTGCATCACCATCCTCGCAACAGCCACCTTTGCACTTTGTTAAATCACAAACAAATTGCTCCTCTATTACTTGGTCACTCACTAATACATGGTCTATTATAATCATACAAAAAAGGTTAGCATAAAGGTATTACTAATTGATTAAGATTTCCAATGAAAGGTATGCACAAGCTGTTTTAAATCCTGGTATAAGAAATCAATCACTGGCGCAAGTGAGTCTGCATTGGGAGTGGTATCAAAATAAAGCGCAGCCCTAAAAAAATGACGACTAGAATCCGTAATAAAGAATTGATAAGGGCTTGCTACGTCTCCACCTAAATGAAAAAATACACCTTTAAGCCCAATTGGATTTTCAAAAGCGGAGTCTTCAATGAAACTAGCCTTATTTGAATGGTTATTGGCAAAATTGTAGGCATCGCGAACCAATACATCCAACTTATCCTTTTGTACTGCATTGTAGCTAATGTATAAAGTCGCATTCAGGGTAGGAAATTGGAGGTTCATCCAGCCTGTATTTTGCTGACCTATACCATTAGAGGAAACCTTTTTATCAACGACTGCATAGGAAGGAATATCAAATGAATAAGGTAGTCCATTGACTGCGTTAGATAGGTAAATTTTTTTAGGAAGGGTGATTGCAGGGTAGCCAGCCTGTTTTGGCGTAAATCTTGAATTACATGCAGTAAAACCAACTGTAGCCATCACAGCTACAATGAAAAAGATTTTATACATTTTCTTGGCTAATAGAAGTGATGGGGGTAATGATGGATTGAACTTTGTGAATTCTATTTTTCTGAATATCTAAAGCAGTAAAACTAAATTGCTTGTATTTTACCACTTGTTGTACTGTTGGAAATTCACCAGCCAATTCTAATATCAATCCTGCAACGGTATCACTTTCACCTTTAACAGCGTCAAAGAAATTAGTTGGAATATCAATAAAATTACAAAAATCAATTACGGTTGTCTTGCCTTCTATTATATAATGAAAATCATCAATTTTTTTAATCATCGATTCCTCTTCATCAAACTCGTCTTTGATATCACCAACAATTTCTTCTAAAATATCTTCAAGTGTAATGATCCCACTCGTTCCTCCAAATTCATCTACTACAATTGCAAAGTGAATGCGCTTAGACTGGAATTCTTTTAATAAATCTTCGATCATTTTTTGCTCATGTACAAATAAGGCAGGGCGAATTAATGTTTGCCATTGATAGGTCGCTTCTTCTTGTAAATGCGGAATTAAATCCTTGGTATGAATGATGCCAACAATGGTGTCAAGGTCTTCCTTATACACTGGGAATCGGCTATAATTATGTTCTTTTACACTTTCTAATAATTCGTTGTAGGTAATCGTATCTTCCACGCCATATACGTCTAGCCTAGTTTTCATGATTTGACGAACAGTGATATTTCCAAATTTTACAATCCCTTTTAATATTTTCTTTTCACTATCCAAATGATTTGGCGAAGTGGTTAATTCAATGGCCTGATCTAATTCCTCCATGCTGTAGGTATTGCCTGTATCTTTTTGTGCTAATTTTTTTTCGATCAAATTGGTGTATTTGACCATCATTCCACTCATTCTTGAAAAAATAAAATAGACCACTTGAATGACGCCCCCAAAGTCTTGTGCAAATCGAATATTATTTTGAGTCGCCATTACTTTTGGCATGATTTCACCAAAAAATAAAAGCATTAATGTAACTGCTAAAACCTTTATAATAAATTCAATTCCTGGAACAGGGATTTGATCAAATACAAATAGATGATCGATGAGAATATTAGATACAAGGATAATACAAATATTAATAAAGCTATTTGCAATTAACATGGAAGTCAACAATTTTTTTGGATCCTCTAAGAGATCCACAATTCTTTTGAGTGGTCTATGATTTTTTGTTTTTAAAACTTGGATGTCTTTATACGACAAAGAGAAAAATGCTACTTCTGATCCAGCAATGGCAAATGATAAAAAAAGTAAGACAAAAAGAAGTAAAAGCAAACCAGCATCCTGTTGCATTTTTGAAACATCAAAATAAGTGGCTGCTAAAAATATAAACTTACTCGAGTGCGCTTCCATGGTGGAAAGTTACTAAAAAATCATTAACGATTTTTGGAAATGCATATTTTGACAATTGCTTAGGCTTTACCCACAAAGCATTTTGAAGCATTTTAGGCATTTTAGACAACTGAATGCAAATAAAACGTGCTTCGATAGTTTGATGCGTCAAAACCTGCTTAAACAACTTGGGTTGCTTACCTGCACCAATATACTTCCAGTGTTTTTGGGGCACCCCAAATTGATTTTTTAATACCGCTTCTAAATAGCTGTCAGAAAACACTGGTATGCGGTCCTGTTCCAAAACATAAAACTGGAACAATCCATTCCATACATCTCCTTCGCCTCTTTGTTGCAACATCCAAGTCCCATTAAAATTGAAACAGAAAAAATCAAAATGTCTTTTCTTTTTTGTGATACGTTTTAGCTTAACTGGTAATTGATTGACTTTATTGACATTAAACGCTACACATTTAGACGACAAGTTACAAGCAACACAGTCTGGATTACTTGGCGTACACATAGTCGCGCCAAAATCCATGATAGCTTGATTGTACACAGCTGGTTGATCTTTTGCGAGGCTTTGAATAGCAAGTGTATTAAATATTTCAATGCCTTCCTTTGTATCCGTAGGAGTTGAGATACCATGAAATCTTGCAAGCACTCTAAATACATTTCCATCTACTACGGCATAAGGTAAATTGAATGCAAATGATGCAATTGCTGCAGCAGTATAAGGTCCAATTCCTTTTAATGCAAGCAACCCTTCATAGGTATCTGGAAAAATTCCTTTTGAATGATTGGTGATATGTCTTGCAGTATGCAATAAGTTTCTGCACCTGTTATAATATCCCAAACCTTCCCATAATTTAAAAACTTTCTCGTCCTTTGCTTTTGCTAGATCTTGTATGGTTGGGTAGGCTTGAATGAATTTTTCATAGTAGGCCCAGCCTTGATCCACCCTTGTTTGTTGAAGGATCACCTCGCTCAACCAAATTTTATAGGGATCGGATTCCCCTTTCCAAGGCATATCTCTATGATTGGCGGTTTGATTCCATTGAAGGAGTTGTTGGGTGAAATAGGTAGACATTCAATGCAAAATTGCCTAAAAATGGGCATTTATCCCATTGTTTAATCAGAAAATAAGCGAATAGGTAGGGGTAAAATACATATATTAATATTTTATATAATATATATGAGCTTAAAAATATGCCTATAAATGGATAAAAAAAACAGACATATCGTTGTGAAAAGTTAAAATTTCATATATTTAGAGTACAATAAACCCCAAAACCAAACTCCATGAGAAAATCTGATCTCATCAATCAAATCTCTGAGAAAACGGGAATTCCTAAAGTGGACGTTTTAGTCACTTTAGAAACCATGTTCAAAGAAGTAAAAGAAAACTTAGCAAATGGCCAGAATATCTACATTCGTGGCTTTGGCAGCTTTATTACTAAGAAGAGAGCCGCAAAAATTGGTAGAAATATCAAGAAGAATATTGCGGTAGAAATTCCTGAACATTTCATTCCAGCTTTTAAACCAGCAAAAGAATTTGTAAACGAGGTGAAAAGCAAACGTAAGTAGTTAACTTTGCAAAAATCTTTTTGCATTGAAAAAACCACAGCTTATACTCATCTTGTCAGGGCTACTGCTATTTAGCGTGCTCTACTTCTTTACCCCAAGATTTACTGCCAAAGAAGTCAATGCTTCTACTCAAACAACTGAAAATCAAGTTGTTACAACAGAATCGATTTTTAATACGGCTAAATTAGCCCTCTCGGAAAGTCAAAAAATAGCCTTATTATCTATAGAAAATCAATTGACCAGAGCATCCAATGCAAAGGATAGTTTGAAGTCATTTAAGGCATTATCCCAGTTCTGGGCAGATTCAGCGCAAAAACTAGCTCCATATTTATATTTCACTTACAGTGCTGCTTTGTTGGAAAATACTGAAAAAAGCCTCACTTTTGCAGCCCAGCTGTTGGTAGACAACCTACTTACGCCGGATGCACCACCAGCGATCCAACCTTGGATAGCCGGAAATGCAAAAGTTCTTTTAGAGAAAGCATTGGTAATCAATCCAAAAAATGATTCGGCAAAAATTAATTTAGGTGCCTGTTATTTATTTGGTAACCTATCTGACAATCCTATGCAAGGGATTACAAAGATCAAAGAAGTGGTAGATAAAGATTCAACCAATGCTTATGGTCAGTTTATCCTAGCACTTGGAGGTAAAAAATCAGGACAATATGATAAAGCAATTGAACGCTTTTTAACGGTGATCAAAATTCAGCCTAATCATATCGAAGCGATGATTCATTTAGCAGAGTGTTATGAGTTGACCGACCAAAAAGCTTTAGCCATTGAATGGTATACAAAAGTTAGCAATAGCGTGAATATCCCTGAAGCCAAAGAAGCTATCTCCAAAAGAATACAAGAATTAAAGAAATAATATTTTATAACAGAAAAAGAATCGAACATGCCTTGTGGTAAAAAAAGAAAGCG
>CAMCHR010000022.1 GCA_945874755.1 Chitinophaga pinensis | reverse complement strand
TTACCATCATTTTTTAAATCAATAAATTGTTCTGTTTCTTCTGATGCAATACCACAGGCTTCTCCTCCTTTTAATAAGGCTCTTGTAAATCTTGTATTGGCTAGTAAATCTAATTTTTGTTGACGGTCTCCTCCAGTATTCGTTACACCCACATAGCCCATAATGTCAATAAGGCCTGCCTTATTAATTTCTCTATTAACGACTTTTGAGGCAAGGGCAATATCCCTCAATAATTGCGATAGATCACCTGCAGCATTTGGATATTGACTTTGATTACTCTTAATAAAACGGTCTAGTGTAATTCCAATTGGCAGATCGATTCTTGATTTTTCCATATTCAATGATTGGGTCAATAATGAATCAACTACGATTGACAATTATTATTTTGATACCTACCTTATTGAAACTTTATAATATTATTGTCAAAAAGCGTTTTTAATTTAGCAGCTTGTTGCTCATAAGCCTCTTTTTCCGACCAAGCATCTATTGGATTTAAAATAGCACTCGGCACATTTACACAAGTTTCAGGAATAGATAAATTAAAATAAGGTTCTGTATGAAAAGCCACATTATCGAATACATTTTCATGAATGGCATCGATGATTGCCCTTGTATACTTTAATTCAATTCTTTTTCCAACGCCATACCCACCTCCAATCCATCCTGTATTAATTAACCAAACACTTGTATTGTGCTGCATCATTTTTTCTGCTAATAATTTCGCATAAACAGTCGACTTCCATACCATAAAAGCTGCACCAAAACAAGAAGAGAAGGTAGCCACTGGCTCTGTTACACCCATTTCGGTACCTGCTACTTTTGCAGTATACCCACTTATAAAATGATACTGTGCTTGCTCCGAATTTAATTTACTTATTGGAGGCAATACCCCAAATGCATCGCAGGTTAAAAATATAATATGATTAGGATGGCCACCCACACATGGGATTTTTGCATTTGGTATAAATTCAATTGGATAGGCAGCCCTCGTGTTTTCGGTAATAGATTTATTGGCGTAATCCACTTTTTTTGTTGCAGGATCAAAGACCACATTTTCTAGAATAGTCCCTTTTTTGATTGCCTGAAAAATTTGCGGTTCTTTTTGTGGCTCTAAATCAATTGCTTTTGCATAACATCCACCCTCTATATTTGAAATACCATTTTCACTCCAAATATGTTCGTCGTCTCCAATCAATTTTCTATTTGGATCTGCTGACAATGTAGTTTTTCCAGTACCACTTAATCCAAAAAATAAACTCACTGCGCCACTCGCCGATTCATTCGCAGAACAGTGCATAGATAGCATTTGCTTCAATGGCATTAAATAATTGAGTAATGAAAAAATTGCTTTTTTCATCTCACCAGCATATTCAGTTCCAAAAATTAAAATCTCTTTTTGCTCAAATGACAATTGGATAGATGTGTTTGAGCTAATGCCTTTGATAGATTTATCTGCATTGGTTGCTCCTGCATTATAAAGGACATAATCTGGTGTGCCAAAATTAGCTAGCTCTTGTTGCGTTGGTCTAATGAGCATATTGTACATAAACAAAGCGTGATACGCTTTAGTACAAATAATTCTTACTTTGATCGTATTTTTTTTATCCCATACTGCATACCCGTCCACAATAAATAATTCCGCACAGGTATTAAAAAATGCAATCGCATTATTTTTTGCTTGGTTAAAGGATGCAGTGTCAATAGGTTGATTCACATCGCCCCAATTAACATGGTCTTTACTAGTTTCCTCTAAAACAATTCTTTTATCTTTTGGACTTCTACCAGTTTTTTCACCTGAATAAACCATCAAGGCACCAGTATCTGACAAAGCAGAACCCTTATCTGTCTCAAGTGATATTTGTATAAGTGCCTCACTTGATAAATTATTATGCACATTTGAATGATGAATTCCTAGATTTGATAACATGTCCATAAGCAATATTTATAACTGCAATATTACTAACAATTGCTAGTTTATTCAAATAAAGACATATTATATATAATTTATTTTATATATACATATAATATAGATGCGAATGGCTCAAAATGAAAGAGGCCCCTATTACTAGGAGCCTCTTCTGTATTTTTCTAAACTTAAAATGAACTAAAGACTATTATTTAACAGCCTTCGAGAATCCAACAAAGTGTACAATTTTTCCACCTTCAAATCTAAACGCATCCATCCATTGTACTTTTTGAGTTTTACCATCAGGCATTACTACATCCGCCTCGTCCCAAATATCTACCCACTGATGTCCATTTTCACCAACTACAGCAAAAATTCCAGCTATTTGGTAGTTTGTAATAGTTACAGCACCTAAGCTCTTTTCCACAAATTCCATGATTGCAGCCTTTCCTTTTAATACTGATCCATCTTCAACGTTATAAGTTGCTGTATCTGACATCATCTCTGCAACAGCTTTAAAGTCTTTCTCAAATATTGATTTGTGAAATTGCTCAGCTAATAATACATTCTTTTGATCACCCATCTTAAAGTTGTCGGTATAAGTTGGCTTGTAAAGATGTTCAACTTTTTCTGTTGTAGCTTCAACAGTTTCAGTTGTCTTTTTGTCAGCATTAGTACAAGCAACTAAAGATGCTGCTACAAGTACAAATAGGAATACTTTTTTCATAATATGGTTTTTAGTTTGAACCATGAATCTATCAAGTAATCATTGGCAAAATGCAATAAAAACAAGAAATCTTGTTCCGAAATCATAAGATGGAACAAATATATAAGGCTAACACACTATTTAAGGATAAAAAAATAGTTTCTTGGGCACCTAAAAAAAAATAAAATGGAAGATTTACGTTACCCTATCGGGAATTTCGAGTTCAAGCCTTTTAGCAATAACATTAAAAATGAATGGCTACTTGAGATGAAAAAATTACCAAATGATTTAGAACTGTCAACTAGAGATTTGAATAAAGCACAATTAGACACCCCTTATAGAGAGGGTGGTTGGTCTGTACTTCAGGTGGTGCATCACCTTGCTGATAGCCATATGAATGCTTTTGTGGTTTTTAAGCTAGCCTTGACAGAAGATTTACCTACAATTAAAGATTACAGTGAACATGACTGGTCTTTTACTGCAGATGTATTACAGACCCCAATCCATGTGTCGATTACCCTTTTAGATACACTACATCAAAGATGGACTTCACTTTTAGCTAGTTTGACCGATGCACAATGGCAAAGGAAATTTTTCCATCCTACCCACAATATTGAAATAAGTTTATGGGACTTTTTTGCAGTGTATACATGGCATGGTAAACATCATATTGCCCATATTGAAAATCTTAAGAAAAGAGAAGGCTGGCAAGGGAAATAGCTTTGAATTATAAGTTCAATTAAACTATTTTAATAAATTGAATAGAGTATGGTTTATCCAATATTTCTGCCTAATATGTGGATGAAAAGCCTGTAAAATTTAATTTATTAAACTGTTTTTTATGCTCGAATTTCTAGTCATCTCTATGAGTGTCTTATTGGTACTATTTTTTAGTGTTGTGGTTGTCAATCAAGGGACCATCGCTATCATTACCATGTTTGGTAAGTACCAAAGAATTATGTTACCTGGTTTAAGGTTTAAGATTCCTTTGGTGGAAAGTATTTTTAGAAGAGTCAGCATTCAAAATCAAAGTATTGAACTTGAATTTCAGGCGGTAACCATTGACCAAGCGAATGTTTACTTTAAGAGTATGTTATTGTACTCTGTTCAAAATGCCGAGGAAGAAACTATCAAAAAAGTCGCTTTTAAATTTATAAGCAATAAGGATTTGATGCAGGCCCTTGTTAGAACAGTGGAGGGAAGTATTAGAGCCTATGTGGCAACAAAGCGTCAAGCCGAGGTATTGACAGCCCGTAGAGAAATTGTTGACTTTGTAAAAGAACAGATTGACAATAGTTTAGAGGAGTGGGGATACCATTTGCAAGACCTTCAAATTAATGATATCACCTTTGATCAAGTGGTGATGGAAAGTATGAGTAAGGTGGTTGCTAGTAATAATTTAAAAGCAGCTGCGGAAAATGAAGGACAGGCTTTATTAATTACAAAAACGAAAGCGGCCGAAGCGGAAGGTAATTCAATCAAAATATCTGCACAAGCCGAGAAAGAAGCGGCTCAATTAAGAGGTCAAGGTGTTGCCCTATTCAGACAAGAAGTGGCTAAGGGTATGACAGAAGCAGCTGAGGAGATGAAACAAGCGAATTTAGATACGAATGTGATTCTATTTAGTATGTGGACCGAAGCCATTAAGAACTTTGCAGAATATGGAAAGGGCAATGTAATATTTTTAGATGGTAGCCCAGAAGGAATGGATAAGACCATGAAACAAATGATGGGATTAATTACTAAGAAAGAAAATTTATAGAATACGAGTACAGTTAAAAGATCTTATTATCAAGGGTTTATGCGGTCAAATGCATAGACCCTTTTTTATGGCCATAAGCACCTTGTTAACTTTAAAATAATAATGAGTTAACATATTGGTAACAAGTTGCTTTTAGTTTTAGATTTAAAAATTAAAAATATGCAGCAACTAAAATTCCTTTATCTATTATTGATTACAGTCACTCTATTTTCTTGCCGTAAAGAAGATATATCTCAGCCGTTAGAGAACACGCAGAATGAGGATCTAAGTGGCTATACAGAAATAGCATCTATCGTTTTAGGCGGATCTGGTGCTGCAGAAATTACAGCTTTTGACCCAACCACGGATAGATTGTTTGCTGTAAATAACAGCACTGAAAACAAAATTGATGTGTTAGACATGAGCAATCCAGCTAGTGTCACTGTAATAAGATCTATTAGCATGCTTCCTTATGGTGGCTATGTAAACAGCGTTGCCGTGAGTAATGGTAAATTAGCAGCCGCAATTGAATCTACTAATAAGCAGGCTGCAGGTAAAATTGTTGTTTTTAATACCTCAACTTATGCAGAAATCAAGTCAATCAATGTAGGTGCACTTCCAGATATGGTTACGTTTAGTCCAGATGGTAATTATATTATATCTGCAAATGAAGGTGAGCCAAGTAATGATTACCTGAATGACCCAGAAGGAAGTGTTTCTATTATTAAAGTGTCTGATTATTCTGTAACAACCTTAAATTTTGCATCTTTCGAAAGCCAGTTAGCTACTTTAGCTGCTAAAGGTTTTAGAATCTTTGGGCCAGGTAAAAATTTCGTTAAAGATATTGAACCTGAATATGTGACTGTTTCTGATGATTCAAAAACTGCATACGTTACCCTTCAGGAAAACAATGCGATTGCAGAAATTGATATCGCAACGGCAACTATTAAAAAAATTACGCCACTTGGATTTAAAGACTACTCATTAGCAGTAAATGCCATTGATGTAAGCGATAAAGACAGTAAAATTGAATTCGCACCAGTTGCAAAATTATTTGGTATCTATATGCCTGATGCAATTGCCTATTTTAATTACAATGGAACACCGTATTTATTTACTGCAAATGAAGGTGATTCTAGAGAATACACAGCATTTTCAGAAATGAAAAGATTAAGCACTGTTGCCTTGGATGCCGCAAATTTCCCAACTGCGACAACACTGAAAACAGATGCGGTACTAGGAAGATTAAATATTACAACTACATTAGGTGATACAGATGGGGACGGTGATTTTGATGCCTTATACTCCTTAGGTTCAAGGTCTTTTAGTGTTTGGAACGCGACCACAGGTATCCAAGTATTTGATAGCAAAAACGAACTAGATTTTAAAGCAAAGGATTTAGCAATTTATGATGATGGCAGAAGTGATGACAAGTCGGTAGAGCCAGAGTCTGTATGCATTGGAAGAGTTGGTAATAAAAATATTGCAATTATTGGATTAGAAAGAGCTGATGCATTTGCTATTTATGATATTACTATTCCAACTGCCCCAGTTTTTATTAAAATGTATAAAACAGGTGACGCGCCAGAAGGTCTTTTATTCATACCTGCATCAAAAAGTCCAATTAATCAAAGTTTGATTGTAACCAGTAACGAAGGTGATGGAACAATTAAGATATATAAAACGACTAAATTATAATATTTGCTGACTGCCTAAAGGCACACATTAAAAGGGTCTATGCATTTTAATGCATAGACCCTTTTTTATTAAATTTTAAATTTTTAAAAATGCGTTTCTATATTTTTTTAATCTTCTTTTTTTAAGATGGCGATATCTTCTTTGATTCTTTCTATTTCAACTAATAGTGTACCATTGTACACGCCGCGTATGCGTTGTTTTTGATCTACTAAAATAAAATTTTCGGTATGTAAAAACTCATTGCCCGTTTGATAATACCCAATGGTGTCTCCAGCAAAATACTGCTTCTTAGCTAAGTCATATATATCCTTTTTAGGCCCAGTCAATAAATGCCATTGTTTACTATTGACTTTATTTTCGATGGCATACTTTTTTAAAACAGCAACGGAATCGGATTCTGGTGTTACGCTATGAGATAAAAACAAAATACTTGTATCTAGTTTAAAAGCTTCCTGTAATAAATACATATTACTCGTAATTTTAGGACATATTCCGCGACAGGTTGTAAAGAAAAAATTAGCAATATATATTTTCCCATTCACCGTTTTATTTGAAATCATATTTCCTTCTTGATTCTCCAATTTAAATTGAGGAATGCGATGTATTTGTTGGTATTGGCTACCCGTTTTTTCAATCCACTCAGGCGTCCAATCAGGTGTGTTAAAATACGGTAGTGTTTCTTTTTCATTAGCAATTGCTTCCAGTGGTTGATTGTTTGTTGTACAAGACAAAACAAGAAAGCTTAAAAGAAGTATAAAGATAAACATGCATCTAGAAGTGCTACTTGATACTAGTCTAGATAAATACAACTTGATATTAGTCATAGCTTATTTTTTTAAAATACTGTCATTGGGATTCATACAAAGTTTCAAACCAATCAATCCATACCTTCTTCCATTTTTTACAACATAATTGGCTCTGATGATGCCATTCTCCCACCACATTTTTTGACTGCCTTGCTCATAGCCATTTTCATAATGAAAGGTTCTATATACTTGGCCGTTTTGATACCATTCTTTGGCAATACCATGATACTCTCCATTTTGAAAATAAAATTCAAACTGTAGTTGTCCATTTTCCCAAAAGCCAAGATGTTTGTCTATTTTTTTTCCAGCATGATACATTCGAACAGATGCGATCTGTTTATTTGGGTACCATTTTTTTTGAATCCCTTCTTCTAGCCCATTCAAAAAGCCTGCAACTTGCATGGTATCTTTTGCATTGTAGAGTGTATATACAAAGCCACTGTATTTTGTGTCATTATAAAATAGGGTGTCTTGGTTTAATGTAAAGCCTTTGTCTGCGCTAGGTTTAAAAACAGTTGGAACGCTAGCTGCTACTAAGTTCTGCGGTTTAATTTCTAGCTTATTGTTTTGACTTACCTTACTATTTAAATCACAAGCGAAAAAAAATACGCTTATAAAAAGCAGTTGTGTAATCAATGCCTTTTTCATCTATTGTGAAACTGTTCCTGGTGTCCCGTAATAACCTGAGCCATTAATGTAAGGATCGGTACTTGTGATATGATAATGGTATATGCCACTAGGGTAATCGGCAGTAGCCAATGTATGTCCATGGAATTTATCTAACTTACTATTATCAACTAATACCCCATTTTCTTCAGGACCATACACAGGAAATCCGTCTAATAAAAATCCCATTAATGCCGATTTAGTGACTTTAACTGTGGTTAAATACAATGGCTCCACATGATAGTGATAAGCACTATTAGGTGCTGGATGTCCCCAATAACGATCAAAAGAAGTGATTTCGTTTGTTAAAGGTTGATTAGGGCCTGCATATTGATTGAAAAAAGGAACGCCGTTTAAAGACACCCCAATGGCACCAAGAGGTGTAGGAAGATTAGTGGTTGCCAATTTTGGATTAACGGGAATTTTAAAGACATAAGCTTTTGAAGCTATGGAATTGGGATTTTTTTGAAACTGATAGCCAGCGAATGTGGTGCCGGAGAAATTATCATATAATTCATTTGTTGTAGCGTAATAGCTACTCTTATGGTCAGGAAGTCCTGTGGTTTTAATAGTAATATACGTGCCATCAGAAGTGATGCTAGACGCGCCATATATTTTTTTATAGATCTCTGGTACAGATTCGCTTACCACTGGACTCGTTGGGTTATTTGTACTACTTGGGGTGGTAGTGGTAGCTGCGTCTTTGGAACAAGCTTGTAATAATACTAGGGGGAAACAAAGGGTTAAATAAATTAATCTCATATGCTGGTATTTATGCTTTGACCAAAAATAGATTGAAAAGTTTAATTAGGAAAATTAAAGAGATTGAATGACGGCGATTTCTTACAATATGGGGAGTGCATAAATTATGTAAAACTTATTGTTATCTTAATAAGGCTGTATGTATAAATGTCCTAAATTGTAAGTACTAAAACGATGCATATGGTTTGGCGTAAATTTAGCGGCGAAACAATTTCGATACCAATAGCTGAGCATGTAAAAAAGTGTATCGAGGAAGAAACTGCAAAAAATAATAAACTTAAAGTGTATATAGGCACTGATAGTCAAGTAAAACAATCTGTAACAGAATTTGCCACTGTCATCGTTTTTTTAAGAGAGAAAAATGGCGGATTCATGTTTATTCATAATGAGAAAACAAATCAAACGCTTCACATAAAAGAAAGGATGTTACTTGAAGTTTCTAAGAGTGTGGAAATAGCTTATTCTCTTTGTGATTTATTTATTGAACATGATGTAGAGATGGAAGTGCATGCCGACATCAATACCAATAGTCAATTTAAAAGCAATGAAGCGTTGAAAGACGCGATGGGATATATTATGGGGATGGGATTTGCATTTAAAGCAAAGCCAGATTCATTTGCCAGTAGCTGTTGTGCAGATAAGGCGCTGAATTAATCTTTATAAATAATAAGTTAAAATTAGCTAGGATACTTTTTTAATTATTGTATGCAACCTGAAAATCTATCTTAACTAAGTTATCTACTTTTACAAATAATAAACCGGGTCTTTCCACCTTATAGTCTTCTAATAAAACTGGAAGACTTCCAGTAAACATCATTTTACGATTGACCTTTTCTAGTTTTACTTTGGTCTCAATCATTCGCTCTACTCCATGAAATTGTAATTTACCTTTTACAAGTATGCCGTCTGGGGTATACTGTACATTACTACTGCTAAAAATAATTCTTGGATAAGTTAAGCCGTCTAAGACTTCCATCATATGGCTATCTCTACTAGAGAGGCCGCTATTAAAAGTAGCTACATTCACTACAATTGAAATTTGTTCGATTTCATTTTTTTGTTCATTCCACTTGGTGGCTACTTTTAAATCTTTACTTACCCCCTGCCAACTATGTAATTTGTGCACCATTGAATAAGTGACTGATGAAGCAGTTGTTTCAAAACTTGGATTTTGAAAAAATAACGTTAGAATAAATGAAAGCAATACGTGTAATAACATCATTTAAAATTTAATGACCACCATGGCTGCCCCTAAGCTAAAAAAACTAGTATAGGCTGCTGCTCGGTGATAGGGTTTTAGTGAAGGATTTTTTTCTATTTGAGTCGCTAGAATATTAGTTGCGATCATGCCAGACATATGTGCAATGGCCAACCATTTATGCAATCTAATAGAAGTTAATTTTTTATCTCTTTTGAAAGTAGAAGATGGAGTGAATAATCCATTGATGGCGGTGAAGCCATAAGATAGGTTAACAGCAGCTCCCAATTTTTCATGCGTTTCCTTTAATCTATACGAACCGTTGTATAGCTGACTTCCAATAATGCCTTGTGCAACCATGCCACCCAGCGTGACAAAGCCACCAATTTGATGCAGTTGTAACATCTTTCTTCTTATCCTTAAATCAATCTTTCTTCTTTCAACTAAATCCTGGGTGCTGCCATACCTGTTTTTTAAAATACCGTTATTGCCCCAAATTAATTGTTGGGTGAATAGCATTTTTTTGGGAGCAATCAATTGACTATCAATTTTTTCATCCACTAAAAGCGTCTGCAATAGTGAATCAGTCTGTCCTTGGACCGTGTTTAGAGCACAAATAAAGATGAGTAAAAAAAATGTCTTCTTCAAAGCTTTATAATTCAAATAGTTACGCATGGGGAATATTTGTTTGTTATACTTCTATTAAATTGCTAAACAAAAGTACCATAACCATTGTTATAATCTAAATTTATTATCTAATTTTATTCTTATGGAAAGAAAAGATTTTATTGAAAAAGTTGGCCTAAGTGCTGCTTCAGTATTGATATTTGGTTGCATGCAAGGATGTTCTAAATCAGACAGCCCTGCTACAACACAACCGCCATCAAATAACAATAACCCACCAACTAGTAAAATTGATTTTACAATCAATATAACAAACAACCCTTATACCAGCTTAAATGCTGCTGGAGGATTTTATGTAGATAGAACAACTAATATCATCATTGCTCGAACGCTAACCAATGAATATATCGCAGTGAGTTCTATTTGCACCCATCAACAAGTTACAGTAGATTTCCAAGCAAGTAATAATCGTTTTTATTGTTCTGCTCACGGATCTGTTTTCGGTACAACAGGTGCAGTGCTTAATGGTCCAGCTGCTTCGGCATTGAAACAATATAAAACTGCACTATCTGGAAACAGCCTTAGGATTTTTGAATAAGAGCACAATAAGCCTCTTTCTTTAATTACACTATATAAAAAAGCCTGCTATAAATTAACATAGCAGGCTTTTTTTATACTTAGCAAACTTTGCTTAAAATATAAACTTAGTACTTAAGAAATTAGAATGATGAGAGGAGACGATATCGTTGATGATATGCTTGTTCTCTTCGGTTAATTTTGCAGCCACTAAAGATCTGATAGAAAAAGATCTTAATGCGTCTACTACAGATAAAGTACCTTCTGCACTATCCTTACGTCCTGTAAACGGAAAACTATCTGGACCTCTTTGACATTGACAATTGATATTCACCCTGCTTACTTGATTCACTAATGGATCGATCAAACTTGCCAACTCAGATTGATTTTTTGAGAACAAACTAACCTGCTGACCATGTGTTGACTCAATAATGTATTGGATAGGTTCTTCAATGTCTTCAAAAGGAATGATTGGAATAATTGGTCCAAACTGCTCTTCGCTATATACTTTCATTTTGTGGTTCACTGGAAACAAAATAGCAGGATAAAAGAAGGTCTCCTTTATAGTACCGCCATTCTCATTCATCACTGCCGCCCCATGTAATTTTGCGTCTTCTATCAAATCTTTTAAATAAGCTGGCTTACCTGGCTCTGGTAATGGTGTCAAGGTCACCCCCTTTTCCCATGGCAATCCAAATTGTAATTTTGCCACCTGCTCTTTTAACAATTCAATGAATTCTTTAGCGATAGATTGATGTACAAAAACGGTTTTAAGTGCCGTACACCTTTGTCCATTGAATGAGAGTGATCCTAATACAGTTTCTTGAACTGCTAATTTTATATCTGCATCCTTAGTTACAATCGCTGCATTTTTTGCATCTAATCCTAAAATAGCTCTTAGACGATTTACTTTTGGATGTAATTTTTTTAATTGATTCGCTACTTTACTTGACCCAATAAGTGTCAATACATTAATTTTACCCGACTCCATTAATGGTGGGATGATGACGTTCCCTCTTCCATAAATTGTATTGACTACACCTTTAGGAAAACAAGATTTAAATGCTTCTAACATTGGGTAATGCAATAGGGTGCCATGTTTTGGCGCCTTAAACAATAAAGTATTGCCCATGATGATTGCAGGAATCAAGGTAGTAAAAGTTTCATTTAATGGATAATTGAATGGGCCCATACACAATACAACCCCTAATGGCGATCTTCTTATTTGGGCAACAATACCTTGTTCAATGGTAAATCTAGAGGAATCTCTATCTACATCCTTTAGTGCTTCGATAGTAGCATAAATATACTCCACAGTTCTGTCAAATTCTTTTTCAGAATCTGCATATGTTTTCCCAATTTCCCACATGATCAACTTCACTACAATCTCTTTTTGCGCTAACATTTTTATCACAAACTGTTCGACACAATTAATTCTTTGTGCAACCGACATAGTTGGCCACTCACCTCTACCATCATTATAGGCTTTGCAAGCAGCGTCCAATGCAATCATTGCTTCCTTTTCGGTACATACAGGATAGGATCCTATCTTAATACGTTGTACACCATCTGGGGTGTGCATACAAATTGGTGAAAATACTTCGTGGGTGGGGCCATTCCATGTAACTAACTCACCGTCAGATAGATAGGTCCTTTGATCGATCAATTCTGGCATTGAAAAGGTCTCAGGAATAGACTGCTTTTGTATAATTAAGTGATCTAATTGTTCTTGAAATGTCATGTTGATGCGTTTAATAATAAAATAACAAAAAATCAAGCTGATTGTTGAATGAATTTAAAGCGGCCTAATAGACTTTATTTATCTCTTTTATGGTGGATATACCTAAACCTGTATAAGAAGAAGGAGGCAATTGCAAATAAAAAGCCAATTAAAATAATGATATAGTTCATAGGCTTTTCAATCGTTAAAGACATTCTTAGTAATATAGTTGTAATGATAAAACTCGCGTTTCTAAAAATGATGAAGAAAGAGGAATGGAAAGTAAATGAAATGATAAGCAATAACACATCCACAAATATCATGATGGAAAAAAAGTCTTCGTAAAAAACTGTATTGGGATCTGGATAGTTATCATTTATTTTTAAAGCCTCGATCATATCTGTAGACCAATTAAAAAAGCTTGTAACACTTAAAATTAAAAGCACTACTATCATACTCAATGAAACCACTTTCTTGATATTGATGAATTGATTTAACTCTCTAATGACCTCCTTATTATTACTATTATTAAAAATTTTATAATATACAATCGTTAGTCCTAACATAAAAATCGAAGCTACTAAATCATATACTAGACTTAAAAATGCAGGATTTTGAAGATGAATTGCTTCGCTTGTATTAAAGTCAGCAATATCATGAAAAAAACTCCTCAATGTAATTAATGTAATAACCTCAAATTGCTTTCCTATAAACTCTGATATGGAATTTGGTATGATAATGACAAGCAGGAATACTTCATAAAAAAGTATAAAACTAAATGGCGTATAGATGGCCTTTAAATAACTATGCTGAAAATTTTGAAAGTAGTTGAAATTATTACCCAAATAAATAATCGCTAAATGGAGTATAAATGAAAAAACTGCTGCTCTTAAAAGAAGCAATTCAATTTTTCTAACAACTTTAGGATTAAAATAGGAGTCAAAGCTGTTACTTGCTATTTGTAAAAACTTGTTCATAGATAATTGTTAATAGTGCAGAATGATTAAACAAAATAGTCAACCCAATACTACATCTACTTATATTGAATTGCTTGGTTGATTAAATATACAAACAATTCATTGATGGTTACCAATAAAATTGCTTGAATAATGCACCATAAATAATGTAGGTATTAGCCTATTGATTCTCAAGGAACTAACTAAATGTCATTATTAATTAACAGTGTAGGCTAAACAATTAAGAAGATTGAATGTTATAGTTTAAAATCAATATTATGAAAATCAGAAACTTATTACTAGCGACTTTTGCAATTGTTGCTAGCACAATCACAGTGAACGCTCAAAAAACAATTGTAGACGTTGCTGTAGGATCAAAAGACCACACAACTTTAGTTGCTGCTGTTAAAGCTGCTGACTTAGTTGCTACTTTACAAAGCGCAGGACCATTTACAGTTTTTGCACCAGTAAACGCTGCATTTGCTAAATTACCAGCTGGAACAGTAGAATATCTACTTAAGCCAGAAAATAAAGCAACTTTAGCTAAAATTTTAACTTACCACGTTGTAGCAGGTAGTTTTAATGCTGCTGCTGTTGTGAAAGCAATCACAGATGGTGGTGGTTCAGTAACTTTAAAAACAGTTAGTGGTGGTAACTTAGTTGCTTCTATTAAAGGTGGTAAAGTAATTTTAACAGACGAGAAAGGTGGTGTTGCTACAGTAGTTGCTACTGACTTAGCTGCAAGCAATGGCTTGATCCACGTTTTAGATGCTGTTGTATTACCTAAATAATTTCAAAAATAATATCTGGCATTCAAATAAAATGATGCTAAGAATTTATAGGTGAATTTAAAAAAGGGTTTACGATCTAATGTCGTAAACCCTTTTTGTTTTATGTAGCTCCTACATTTTAAAATTCAGATTTTACTTTATCACACCCAATTCTTTGCCCACTTCTATGAATGCTTGAATGGCTTGATCCAAATGCGCTCTTGTATGTGCTGCAGAAATTTGTACACGGATTCTTGCTTGCCCCTTGGCAACGACTGGATAGTAAAACCCAATCACATAAATACCTTTTTCTAATAATTTTTCTGCCATTTTCTGAGATACAACTGCATCATATAACATGATTGGTACGATTGGATGGGTACCTGGTTTAATATCAAAACCAGCAGCAGTAATTTTTTCTCTAAAATAAGTCGTGTTTGCTTCTAGGGTATCTCTGAGTTCTGTTGTTTGTGATAATAAATCAAAGACCGCAATAGATGCACCTGTAATAGAAGGAGCCAATGTATTTGAAAATAAATAGGGTCTTGAACGTTGTCTTAATAAATCAATGATTTCTTTTTTACCAGACGTAAATCCACCAGACGCGCCGCCCAATGCTTTTCCTAAAGTACCTGTAATAATATCAACTCTTCCCATCACCCCTTTTAATTCATGCACCCCTCTTCCTGTTTTTCCTAAAAAGCCTGTAGAATGACATTCATCCGTCATCACTAGTGCTTCATATTTTTCGGCTAATTCCACAATCTTGTCTAATTGAGCAATGGTGCCATCCATAGAGAATGCGCCATCTGTTACAATGATTTTTTGTACCGCGCCTGCTGCAATGGCTTCTTTTAATTTTGCTTCCAAATCCTCCATTGAATTGTGCTCGTATCGATACCTCATAGACTTTGTAAGCCTTACACCATCTATGATAGATGCGTGGTTTAAGGAGTCCGAAATAATCGCGTCCTTTTCTCCAAAAAGGGGTTCAAATACACCACCATTGGCATCAAATGCCGCAGCGTATAAAATAGTATCTTCTGTACCCAAAAAAGCAGAAATTTTTTCTTCTAATGTTTTATGTATATCCTGTGTACCACAAATAAATCGTACAGATGATAATCCAAATCCATGGCTGTCAATGGCTGCCTTTGCTGCTTCAATCACTTTTGGATGCGAGGATAAACCTAGGTAGTTATTGGCACAGAAATTTAATACATGTTGGCCCCCTTGTATGGTAATTTCTGCAGCTTGAGCAGATGTAATGATTCTTTCTTTTTTATATAAGCCAGCCTCTTTTATCCCTTCTATTTCCTTTGCTAAAAATGGTTGAAATTGATTGTACATATTTTTTATTTAGGCGCGTTGTAATTAAAATATTTTGGCAGGTTGTTTACAATAATTTCTGTCATTGCTTTTAAATCAAATTGAGGTTGCCAGTTCCAATCTTTTTTTGCAATACTATCATCAATACTATTCGGCCAACTGTCTGCAATTTGCTGTCTAAAATCTGGCTGATACTTTATTTCAAAATTAGGATAATAGGATAATAAACTTTGATGGATTTCACTAGGTGAAAAACTCATGCCTGCAAGGTTATAACTTGTACGAATTTTTATATTTTCTTTTGGTGCATCCATTAACTGAATTGTTGCTTGGATGGCATCATCCATATACATCATTGGTAAATAAGAATGCTCGCTCAAGAAACAAGTAAAGTTTTCTCCATGCACTGCTTTATGATAAATGTCTACTGCATAGTCGGTTGTGCCTCCACCTGCCAAAGACTTATAGCCAATTAAACCAGGGTATCTTAGACTCCTAACGTCTACGCCATATTTATTGAAATAATATTCGCACCAATGTTCGCCTGCTAATTTTGAAATACCATATACCGTATTGGGATCCTTAAATGCTTGTTGAGGTGTTTGGTCTTTGTCTGAATTTGGACCAAAAACTGCAATGGAACTCGGCCAAAAAACTTTTTCAATGTGATGATCGCGTGCGACTTCTAACACATTTAACAAACCGCCCATATTCAAATCCCATGCCTCTACTGGATGCTGTTCACCTGTTGCAGATAGGATGGCAGCTAAATGATAAATCTGCGTCACGCCTTCTTTAGTCACAATGGAAGCCAAATTTGCTTTATCCATCACATTCAAAGTCTGAAAAGCACAATAGTCAAATTTATTTTTTGCGGATTCCTGAAAATCCGTTGCAATAACGCTATCCTTTCCATATTGATCTACCAAAGCTTTTGTGAGTTCTGTCCCCAATTGCCCCCCTGCACCTATTACTAAAATCTTACCCATTAAACTAATGTTTGTTTGTATTTGTAAAATTAGTTCATTCCATTAAAACATCAAAACAAAAGAGCCCGTCAATGACGGGCTCTTTATTCAAAATACATGCGTAAGCAATGCTACTAACGATGGACTATTTTTGATTCATCAAATCTAACATTGGTTTTGTGTCATATATATCCCACTCTTCCACAATTTTACCATCTTTCATTCCATTCACTACACTCACAATGACTTTGACTTCCTTATCTCCTTTCTTATAAATCGTTTGTTGAAATGACATCACATAATTGGTAACCCCATTTGGTGAAGCTTCTTTATTCACTATTTCCCAAATTGGGTCTACTTTATCCACTTTAACAGTGATTCCGTTTGATTTGAAGTAATTAAATAAAGTTACATTTTGATCTAAATTCATGTCTTTTCCATTCTCATGGAATATAGCTGAATCTGCATACAATGATCTATAAGTGGCAGAATCTCCTGCTTCAAAAGCAGCGACCATCTTTTTTACCAAATCAATATTCGCCGAACTGTCCAGATTGTAACTATTTAAATCTGCAGGAGCCGCAAATGTACTAGCTGTTTCTGTTTTTGGAGAACACGCAATGATGGTACTTACCACAAGACATGCTAAAATGAACTTTTTCATAGGAATTTAATTTTTAAATTGAAAAGTCAATTTAGTCTTCTAAATAGGAAAATGCACCTAAGTCTGGATACAATTTGTTCCTTAAGAGCCGAATTGGAACATTTTTATCAATCATTTTCAGGCTATTTAAGTTTAATAGATAGACCTGACAAATTGCCGGGGCTTTTGCATGGGGAAAATGGAATTTCAAATTGTTCCTTTTTGCTATTATGGAACAAATTTGCTTAAATTGGATTCTATTAACTTAGTAATCACCCATTTATGGCCATACTATTTCCCTTATTTGGGATATTTACCTCCTTCATCCTTTTATACTATTTAAGTTCCTTAAATAGATCGAATATATTCTTAGCGCTTTTTTTCTTGTGTTGCAACTTGGTGGTATTAGTCTATTATGGCCTACATTTTACCAAGGACCTTTTTTGGGAAGGACTAAGTTTTGTGCATTGGCTTCCCTTATCCTATTTACTAGGCCCATTGTTGTGGTTCTATATAAAGACAACCATATCAGAGAATAATAAGCTTGCAAAATGGGATTGGCTGCATTTGCTTCCTGCAATTTTTATTGTCATCAACTGCCTGCCATTTACAACGCTTCCATTTGACCAAAAAGCAAACATTGCACATGAAATTGTCAATGTAACCGAGAACTATACACTTGATTTTAACTTTGTGTCATTTGAATTTATCCTTTATTCAAGATCCATTCATCTTTTATTTTATTCAATGTTTTCTATTGGATACTTCTATCTGAATAGTAAAAGACTTTTAAAAGAAAATAGCAGGCTTCCAACTAACCATTCAATTTTAAGCAGGTGGTTTTATTTACTATGTTCGATGCAAATAATTATTGCAATCAATAGTATAGGCCATATGAGTACCTTGTACGGTGTACAATTTAATGTGCTTGGAATTCCATCCACTACTTTATTTAGCGAGAAATATTATTTTGAAATTTGTGGCGGAGGATTTTTCTTGCAAAATATTTTCTTATTCTTATTCCCTAAGATCCTTTATGGCAATGTCTCATATGCTAATGAGGAAGAAAAAAATAATATCATTGAGGATCTTAAATCAAATTTACCTAAGAAGCAAAAAGAAACTACTACTATTCAGGATATAGAGCAGATCATTCAAACCTATTTATTAAACTCGCCATTTATTCAAAAAGAATTTTCGCTTTCTCAAATGTCTTTTGACTTAAAAATACCGGAGAGATTTTTATCAAATTACTTTAATAAAGAACTCAATATTACGTTTAGCGAATGGAGAAAAAATTTGAGAATCGATCATGTATGTAAGTTGATCGAAGACGGAGAAGCAAAAAATTTGACGATAGAAGCGATTGCTACGAATGCGGGTTTTGCATCAAGATCTAAATTCATTGACGCTTTTAAAGAGCGAAAGGGAGTAACCCCTTCCGCTTTTATAAAATCTGTAAGAACCGTAGAAGCTTAACGAGGCATGATGCCTAATTGTTGTAAGAATTCTAACATGTCCATAAAATCACGCTCTTCTGTAATTTTACCGTTTACAATAGTTGCAATGGTACAGCCAACCACATCCACATCCTTATTGGTTGCAGGAATACCAAAGAAAGTACCTGTATGCTTGCCTTTAAAATTCCAGTATTTCACTACTTTGTTGCCTTGTGCAAGTGATTCTCTTACTGTAAATTGTCTGTTACTAAATCCAGTAACATAGTTTGAATAGTACGCTATCGCATTCGCCTTGCCATTTACAGCAGGTGTCGTGTGTAAAATCACATTATCAGCAAAAGCAGTATCTAATACATTTACTCTTCCTTCATTGACTACCACATCCCAAACTTGACCGTAAAACTTGATGTTTTTAGAAGCCTGATCCATTTTTTGTGCAGATACCGCAGTAACTGTCAATGTGCATAATGCCATTAAGCATATAAACATTTTTTTCATAGTAAGATTGATTTGATTTGACTCAAAATTAGGAGTCAAGGGTAGTCATGCAAAAAAATGGTTGTATTAATATGTTCCCAATTACGGAAATGGAACGAAAAAATGGATATTTTTAACAAAACCAAGGATTGGAATCAATTAAATCATCTATGAAAAAAATAATACCAATCGTATCCATTTTGTTGATGGTAGTAACGCATGTTGCTGGACAAACAAACAATCCATCCATTTCACCCAACGGCTTTAAAGTCATACCCCTTGGTGTAAAGGGTGGCTTAGACGAGTCGAATCTATCGGCATACCTTGTGGCTGCTCCTGGCAGCGACCAATATATTTGTTTAGACGCTGGTACCATTTATAAAGGGCTTGAGCTTGCTGCCCAAAAAAAGATTTTTAAAACCTCCAACCCTAGTATTATTCAACAAAATAATATCAATAGTTATTTTATTTCTCATGCACATTTAGACCATACCGCGGGATTGATCATGAATTCTCCTAATGACAAAGCAAAAAATTTATATGGCCTTCCTTCTGTCTTAGACGTATTTAAGAAAAACTATTTTACCTGGTCTGCTTGGGCCAATTTTGGGAATGAGGGAGAAGCACCGATCTTAAAAAAATATACCTATCAACCCCTAACACCTAAGCTTGAAATTCCAATTGACAATACTGGCTTATTTATAACGCCTTTTGTATTAAGTCATGTCAAGCCCTATGAGAGCACCGCTTTTCTTGTCAGAAATAAGGATGCTTATTTATTATACCTTGGTGATACTGGACCAGATAGGGTTGAACAAAGTGATCAACTAACTCAGTTATGGCAGACGATAGCGCCATTGATAATTCAAAATCAACTTAAAGCCATTTTTATTGAAGTGTCTTTTGACAATAGTGTTTCTGAAAAATCTTTATTTGGGCACCTCACACCTAAGCTATTGATGGAAGAAATGTTAAAACTGGATCAACTAACAAAGGGGCATTTGAAAAACACGCAATTGTATGTCACACATATCAAGCCTTGTGATAGTTGTGAAACAAACATCAAAGCAGAAATTCAAGCAGCCAATCAAATTGGTTTAAAGATATTCTATCCAACACAAGCTGCTCTGATTGAACTGAAGTAAAAATTCTATACCTTTAAATTCTTAAATTAAAAAAATATGTCAACTAAAATTACAGTTAATAATAACGGATCATTGAAAATAGAAGGCGAATTCACCATTGTAGATAGAGAAGGGAATGCCTATGATTTAGGTGGCAGAAATGTGTTAGGTTTATGCAGATGTGGCTTAAGTAAAAACAAACCTTTTTGTGACGGTGCACACAATGGACAGTTCGAACACCAAGCGACTGCATTTGCTTTGCCTCCAAAAAAAGTATAATCTAGGCGCCAAGTTTTAATACAGCAACTACTTTTTCCATTTCGGCTACAGTGCCAATACTTATCCTTAGCCAACTGCTATTTTGCTCAAAGGACCTTGCGCCTGTAATTTGATTTGCTAATAATAATGCTGGTATATCTTTTTTATAGGTCGCTGTATCAAAATAAACAAAACTTGTAAATGATTTTATATGCTTGATACCTAAAGCATCAAAGCCATTATACAAGATCTCTTTTGCTTTGATATTTTCTTGTTTACAATAAGTCACAAATGCCTTGTCTTTGATGGCTGCCAGTGCACCTTGCATGGATACTGCCGATGGACCAGCATTTGCCCAAGCCTGAAATTCATTTAATTGCTTGATTGTATTTGGGTGCGCCAACACATAACCAACTCTTGCACCTGCCATTCCAAATGTTTTAGAAAATGTTTTTGCAATGACTAAATTAGGATATGTGTCAATCATTTTTGACATTGATGGCGTATCATAATAGTCTGTATATGCTTCATCCAATAATACAATGGTGGTGCTAGCCACTTTTTTTATAAAATCTTCCAATGCACTTGTAGGACTCACTGTGCCAGTTGGATTATTTGGGTTACATAAATAAACCATCCTTGTTTGCTCATCCATCGCATTCATTAATCCATTTAAATCATTGTGTTTTGTTTCCGTTAATGGAACTAATTTGGTTGGCAAGCCCATACGTCTAGCCGCAGGCATCCACAATTTAAATGTTGGTTCAGATGCCACCACATTCCCTTTCTTATATGCAGCCCATAATGAAACTATACCCAATAACTCTGAAGATCCGGCGCCTAAAGCAATATGGTCTTTTGTGTGACCAGTCATTTTTGCAATTTCTATTTTTAATTCCCCATTCATATCCCATTGATAGCGATTAGAAATACTTACTGCATCTATCATAGCTTGTTTTGCTAATGTAGATGGTCCATGTGGATTTTCATTTGAGCCTAATCGAATCATACTACTTAACATATTCGAACTATTCAAAGCAGATGGATTAAAATCCAAATGAGTATTGGGTGCATTTGCAAAAAGTTCTCTAGAAAAAGAAAAAGCAGCAATTGCAAAAGCAGATTGTTTTAAGAGTTGTCTACGTTCCATACATTCGGTTTTGTGGTAGCTTAAAGTTAAGTTTTATTTAATAAATTAAATGCATCCTAGAGGCTATTAATTGTTAGCTTTGTAATTCATAAATCACCCTATGTTTTATAAAATCCTCACTGTAGCTGGTCTTGCCACTTTTGAAATTTACGCCGCTATCCCTGCTGGATTTGCATTTGGACTCTCCCCAATTATTATATTCTTAGCGAGCTTAGTAGGTGGAATAATAGGCGTTTTTGTTGCTGCTTACCTGGGCGACAAAATAAAATCCTTGGTCAATCAATTTAGAAAAAACAAAGTCGAAAAAACAAAAAAGGAGCCTGGCTTTATTTTGAAAATTTGGGAAAAGTATGGTGTTATTGGACTTGGCTTATTAGGTACCATGTCTGTAGGTGCCCCAATTAGTATCGGTATTGGCGTTGGCTTTAATGTGCCCACCAATAAAATGGTATTTTGGTGTAGTTTAGGCGTACTGATTCGTTGTGCCCTCTTTACAACCTTAGGCCATTATAGTATGCAACTGTTTTAATACCTACCAGAACTTTATATACAACGCAATCACCACACCCAAAACCAGCATTGCCATTGCTAAATGAGCGTTAGATAATTTAAACTGTCCCTCGTCTTCGGTGATTTCATTTTCATGTTTTTGCCCTTTCACATCCAATAAACTAATCAATATAATGGCTAGTGTGGTAAAGCAAAACACCCAGCCCATTTGGATTAAATATGGAATTTCAAAATTGCCAGATGCAGTTGGATAGGCTGTATACAATAAAGTATCCTTGCCCATCCAGCCAGGTAAGAACTTATCAAAAATAATGGAGAGCGCCACACCTAAAAAGATACCTGTGATAGCTGCCTTAGAAGTTGCTTTTTTCCAAAAGAACCCTAATAGAAAAACAGGGAAGATGGCTGGAGAAATATAACCCGTATATTTTTGGATAAATTCAAATCCACCTTTGCCACCAATACCCAATGTATCTTTCCAGTTAATGACGATGGCAATCAATAATGAAAGAATAATGATGATTCTACCTGTCATTACAATTTTTTTATCGGGAGCCTCTTTATTGATATATTTTTTATAAATGTCTAATGAGTAAATGGTAGAGATACTATTTGCTTTGCCCGCCAATGATGCCACTATCGCTGCCGTCAAAGCAGCCATCGATAAGCCTTTTAAGCCCACTGGTAAAAATCCAACAATAGATGTATAAGCATTGTCTTGATTTAACGCTCCACCTGTCATCATCTGTGTTTGCAATCCTCCATTTTGATACAATACATATGCTGCAATTCCCGGAACCACTACAAGTATTGGCATCATCAATTTTAAAAAAGCAGCAAATAAAATTCCTGTTCTTGCTGTTTTTAAATCTGCTCCCAATGCTCTTTGTGTAATGTATTGATTACATCCCCAATAATTTAAATTCGCTACCCACATACCTGCTGCCATCATAGCTAGTCCTGGTAAGCTTGAATAATCGTCAATTTGTTTTTGTGTAGCGCCAGGACCTGGTTTATCAAATATCATATTAAAATGATCTGGTGCTGCTTTTAATAATTGGTTAAATCCTGCAATGGCATTACTACCATAACCAAATTTTTCACCCACTACCGTTAATGCTATATAAGTTGTAATAAGTCCTCCCACCGTTAATACTAATACTTGTATTACATCGGTGTAGCCAATTACTTTCATGCCACCTAATGTGATAAACAAAGCAAATAGCGCAAGGCAAATCATAATTAAATGAAAGTGTGCGCCGCCTGATAAATTATTAATAGCAATAGCCCCTAAATATAAAATGGAAGTAAGATTAACAAAGATGTATAAGAACAACCAAAAGATAGCCATGATCATGGCCACTGTTTCGTTATACCTTGTTTTCAAAAACTGTGGCATAGTGTAAATTCTGTTTTTCAAATACACCGGCATAAAAAATACAGCCACTACTACTAACGAAACCGCTGCTATCCACTCATAGGCAGAGATAGCTAAACCTAACCTAAATCCGTTACCGCTCATGCCTATAAATTGTTCTGCAGAAATATTAGATGCAATTAAACTTGCCCCAATTGCCCACCAAGTTAATTGACCTTCGGCCAAAAAGAAGTCTTTAGTATTGACATTACTAGTATTCTTTTTTCGATAGACCCAAATTCCATAAGAGGAGATCAATATAAAATACAATATAAATACAATGTAGTCATAGGTTTGTAATCCTTGATTCATAATACAACGTTTAGTAGTCTAAATTAAGGTTTATCTATTATATTTAAGGATAATTCAGAGGATATGAACCCAAATTTCAAACAATTTAGTGCCTTAATTAGCAACCCTATTTCCTTTAGATTTTTTTTATTCCAAAAATTGCCTGCTGCTTTTTTTTCTGGTCTCAGGATGGTACATTTTGATGCAACTACTTGCACTGTAAAAATCAAGTATTCATGGTTCAGTCAAAATCCTTTTAAATCTATTTATTTCGCAGTAGAAGCGATGGCTGCAGAATTGTGTTCGGGCATGTTGGCATTTGGACAGGTCTACAAACGCAACCCAAAGATTAGTATGCTAGTAGTAAAGATGGAAGTGAATTTTATTAAGAAAGCAACTGGAACCATACTATTTACTTGTGAGGATGGCGCAATGATTCAATCAGCAATCAATGAATCTATCGAAACAGGGGAGGGTAAAACGATTGTATGTATATCAAAAGGAAAAAACTCCGCCAACGAAACCGTTGCGGAGTTTTTGATCACTTGGAGTTTTAAAGCTAAAACGTCTTAGTGCCATTTGGTTGATACACATATCTAAATGTGTAGTATCGTTGCTTTGTTAATTTATCGGCATCAAGTGCTGTCAGTTCAGGTGTGATTCCTCCTTTATAATAATTTAGGATTTCAATTTTAGCAAATTTCCCACTTGCAGTTCTTAATACTAACACGCGTCCAGCTGCGGGAGTAACTAAATTTGTTACACGATTGTATATATACCAACCTGCGCTTGATTGCGGAATTGCATATTGTGAGGCATTGGAATTATCAGTTGCAAAATTTGAATCTGCCGGTATCGATTTTAAAGCATCAAATAAGCCAACATAAACAAATGCGCCACCTAATCCTGGTCCACTTGTTCCACAATTCACTAAAATTTTAGTTGATGAAAAAGCAATATCCCATTTAGTACTTGCAGAATCTGTTTTAGAGACTATCTTATTGTTTACTAAACTGTAATAAGTAATTGAACCTGCATACTGTGGTCTACCATCTGCACCTAAGCCGGTCACGGTATCTGCCGGCAAGTCTTTGACTGTGATGGCACTCACTGGAACAACAATTGTCTCTTCGTCTTTACTACAAGCTACTAAAGCAATACACAATCCTAATCCCATCGTAATTTTTGTTAGATTCTTTTTCATGATTTATTTGATTTTATTTATTTTTTTGTAATTGATATTTAAGGCTGGTATAAAATGTTCTTCCAGGTAAATTTGGCAGGTTGGTAGCATCGATATAATTGGAAATATTATCTATACCCGCCTGAAGGCTAATGCCATTCTTAAATGTTTTGCCAGCAGCACTGTTGATTGCAACATAGCTACTAGCAAAAACATCACCATTATCAAAAACTTCATTGCCGTTATTGTTATTCACAGCCCATTTGCTTCTGTAAATGGCTCTTACATTCAAGTAATAACCCTTGGGGGAATTATAATTTATTTTTACTTGTAGTTTATGCTTACTTGTATTAGGTAAGCCCACATACTCGTTCAATTTCATGCGTCTGCTATAACCTTGGCTATTCTTGGTATAGACTGTGCCTGATTTAATTGCTGCAATTTGATCTTTATCGCCCGTGCGTAAATACTGATAACCTCCGTTAAGGGACCAATTTGCATTAATTGCATATTGTCCTTCTAATTCAAACCCTGTAGTAAAAGCACTTCCAATATTTAAATAACTAAAAATCTGAGCGCCCGAGATATAAGTACCTACTTGCTGAGATTCAATTAAATTTTTAATGTCATTTCTAAATAACTGAAGAGACACTGCAGAACGGGAATTAATTTTCCAATCCCATGTAAAGTGAAGACCATTAGAATATTCAGGCTTAAGTGCTTTTAATAAAAAATAATTGGGAAATTTATTTCCAATTTGTCCAAGTGCATCTAATTTTGCAATTACCTGTTGCGCTTGCACAGAACCAAATACACTATAACTTCCCGCAGCTGCATTGGTGAAATCTAAATACAGTTGTCTAAAATCTGGTGCTTTAAATCCTTGGCCAACACTCAATCTAAATTGGTGTTGCACATTCAACTTATACAACATAGACAGCTTAGGACTAAAAGCAGAAGCAAATTGCGTATTTTGATCATACCTTATGCCTCCAATCAAAGTAAATTGCTCCGATGGCTTCCACTCCCATTGTGTAAATGCGTATTGAATATCGTTTTGCTTTCTTAGTTTTTCACTATCATAACGACTACTTTTAACGCCCTCCAAAACTGCACCAACACCAAAGACCGCTTGTATATTTTTACTAAGATCCCAATCGGTCTGATTTTCTATGCGCTTGAAATTATGATTTAACACATCCCGATAAGGCAGTCCATTAATGGTTAACAAGTTTTGAACTGCGTCATATGTCGTTGTATAAGTTCTTATACTCGTTTTTAAAGTTTTAGAAAAACGATGATTCAAGGTGGCTGATGCATTTATATCTTGAATAACCTCCTTACCAGTCGAATAAATAGTGATGCCATTATTAGCTACTGCAATTTCATTTTGAATTTGCTCATTGGTAAAACGTGTATTCAATACAATATTCGTTTGACTAGATAGATCCCATTTAATTTGCTGTGTGGTTGAATATCGATCAATAGGCGTGGTTACGCGGCTATTGCTATTGGGACGTATGCTGTATCCATCCGTATTGTAACTATTGATAAATCCTTGGTATTGAAAATGCTTGGTTTGTAATTTAGTTTCAAGATTGGCATCAACTGTATTGTAAGTGCCATACCTGAGTCCAATTGTCAGCGGCGCCCCCATGGTTGCGTCGGTAATAATATTAATTACTCCTGCCATGGCTTCACTTCCATAAAGACTAGAGGAAGGCCCTTTTACAATTTCAATTTTTTTGATATTTCCTAAAGCGATTCTATTTAAATCCAATACCCCAGCAGTTCGTCCAACCAAGGGTTCTCCATTGATTAAAATGATGGTATAGTCTGGATTTAATCCTTGTAATTGTATGCCTGCGCCAAAGCCACTTGTCAAGTTGATGCCAGTTTGTTCTTTTAAGATATCCGTCAAACGCAGTGATCCATTCTGTTGAATCGTTTTTGCATTGATGATGGTTACAGGAACAGTAAGATTGCTTAATTTCCGTTCTGTTCTGGTAGCTGTCACCACCACACTGTCGCCACTAGCATCTAATGTGTCTTTTACAAAACGAGATTGTGCAGATAAATTAGCACTTTGTAAAAGCGTTAAAACAAAAATGAGGCAAGGGGTTTTTTTCATTCAGAACGCAAAGGTCAAACTTACTTAGCAGTTCTATCTAGGCCATCATCATTAAAATGTTAGCATTGATTGTATTTTGACAATCATATGACATTTTGAAATGATTTTGAAAAGGGCAAAATATTTTGATGATTTTATAGCTTATATAAGTGTATAAACTTTAAACAAATTTAAATATGGCCTAATGACTTCAATCATCTATACAGGAATTAAAATTATTTTTTTTCAATCATTTTTTGCACTGTCTTAACCTCGGTAGGTACCACAAAGTATTCAAAGAATCTTTTGTCATCTTCTTTACGAACGCTACCTATTAAATTGATTTCAGCTTGGGTGATAAATACATATTTATCATTGATGGCATTAATGACATCACTTCTAACCTTTTTCTGTAACCCAATATTCTTGTCTTTAATACCCAATACATGATTGATTTCGGAAATTTCTACATTTTGTTTTGTACTATATGCATTTAGTAATAATCGAATTAAACTTGTTTCAGTTTCGGTAAATGCCTGGTTGACTGTTCTAGTTTTCAATACTTTCATCTGCGCCTGTTCAATTTTCTTTTTTACAGTTTGTTTAAATAACCATATGAACAAAACAATCATGATGATCACAAGGCATATCGCCAAAACAAAAATTAAGTTCGTATAATCTTCCCCCCAGATTGGGAAATTCAATAATTGTAAATCATTTGAATAAATGTCCCAGGTGACAAAATTTTGAACCCCTGCTAGATATTTATAATATTTTCCTTTATGAAAAAATATAGTTACGTCACTTGGATTGCGAATAAAAAATTGATTTAGATCTGCTTTTTTCGACTTGTAAATTTTATTATGAACATAATCAAATAAATACGCTTCATCATTGATGATGAAGAATCTACCATTATCATATGGAATATTGCCATAATTACTCTTTTCATCAATTAACTTAATTAATTCATTGGAGAGTTTCCCAACTTTAACCCAATCAAAAGTTTTAATATCTAAATAGTAGCTTGAATATTCAAACCCACCATCCTCAAATTTTGGATCTTTAATCCCTTTGTTTTCCTTTTTCTGAAAAGGCACATACAATCTACCTTCTTTAGGCGAGAACCAATCGTAGTCATCGGCAGAGAAAACTTCGATATTGGTTGGCTGGATATCCCATTCCTTATCTGTTTTATTGTATTTTCTTACATGCCCATATTTGTTCCAGAATCCATATCCCCCGTAATTGTAGATTTGGTCTTTATAAATGAAGTTGGTACAACTAATATTGTAGTTGATATTAATCGTATTGTCTATTTTGCTAAATACCACACTATCG
>CAMCHR010000021.1 GCA_945874755.1 Chitinophaga pinensis | reverse complement strand
AACCAACCATTTTTTCCGCTACCATAAAAAGTAGGGAAATTCAATTGTTCTTCTGTTGCATCTAAGTTGAAAAATAATTCAAACACTGCATCATGCACTTCGTCAGGACGACAGTTTTCTTTATCTACTTTATTGATGATTACAATTGGTTTTAAATTCAACTGTAATGCTTTTTGTAATACAAAACGAGTTTGTGGCATGGGTCCTTCGAAAGCATCCACTAGCAAACAAACACCGTCAGCCATTTTCAAAACACGCTCTACCTCACCTCCAAAGTCAGAGTGACCCGGTGTGTCAATCACGTTAATTTTAACGTCCTTATAAGTTACTGAAGCGTTCTTACTTAAAATGGTAATTCCCCTCTCACGCTCCAACTCGTTGCTATCCATGATTAAGTCACCAGTCTCCTGGTTATCTCTGAATACTTTAGTTGCGTGTAAAATTCTGTCTACCAAGGTTGTTTTACCGTGGTCAACGTGGGCGATAATAGCGATGTTTCTTATTTCCATGTACTGTTTTGAGGCTGCAAAGGTACGCCGTTTACAGTCTTAAAAAAAACTATTGGGAAAAAAGGATCATTAAGCTTTAGATACGAATATATATCTTAAATTTATCTAATACATAACCCAATAGCCAGCAAAGGAACATGAAGGAAATAGCGAAAAATAGGGAGCCCCAATAAGCGTCAAAACGAGTAAAACCTAGTTGATACAACCAGTCAAATACGCTTTTGTAGCCAGAAGGACCCTGAACTAAATTCAAAGTGGTGCGCAAAATTGCTGAAAAAAGGTAGATCACAAGTGCGTTTTTACCAAAAATTTCAAAAAATCTAGAAAATTGATGTTGGCGATGAATATCTACCCTGTAAATAATGGTTGCCAAAATAATCATATTAATTCCAATCGTAAGGACTACAAAAGAACTGGTCCAAAGTTGCTTGTTAATAGGAAATTGAAAATGCCACATAAAGGCTAAGAATACAAAGCCAGCACCCCACATAAATAAATGCGTTAAACCTTCGTAAGTCTTTCCACTAGCTTTTACAAAATTGCCTATAATAAATCCCACTAATACATTTACAATAGCCGGCAATGTGCTAAGCAATCCTTCTGGATCAAAAACAACTCCATTGTTTTGGTATAAATGATTGGGCCCAATTAAATATAAATCCAACCTTAAAACAGCATTCCCTGTTAAGCTAAATAGGTCTCCTGTTTGTCCATAACGTACCAATAGATACCAATAAGTCAATAACAATACAGCAGTCAATACCTTGACTACCCTTTCATGCATAAAATGGGCAATCAATGCCGCAAACCCGTATACAAGAGCAATACGTTGCAATACACCAAATATTCTGGCGTCTTGTAAAGCGCTAGTAAATGGGAACCAGGACATTAGAAAACCTAGGGCAAATAAAATAAATGTTCGTTTGAGAATTGTCAAAAGCACTTTAGATCTACCTGCTTTTTCTAAATTGGGTAAAACAAAACTGAGTGCATTACCTACAGCAAATAAAAAGGATGGGAATACTAAATCGGCAGGTGTAAATCCATGCCAACTTACATGTTTGAAAGGTGCAAAAGTATGCAATGCATCCCCTGGCGTGTTGACAATAATCATCAAGCAGATTGTCATGCCGCGAAAAACATCCAATGATAAAAACCTTTCTTTATTCATACATGCAATTTAGTGGTTTTAGAAAAGCAAAATATTTTTTTAAGGCCATCAAAATAACTAGCTTTAAAAAAATACCCTAATGCGTATACTAAAAATAGTCATTCTCTCCCTTTTTGCTTTATTTGTTATTTATTTTTTAGGTCCTAAGCCTGCGAAGCCTGAATTAAATGCCGTCTTGCCAACTATTGTAAGCATCAATACGCTTGAGCCCTATATCACTGCAATGGAAGCACCACATAAGATTAAACCCAACAATCAAGCAAGAATTATTTGGGCAGATAGTAGTAAAACACAGACAGAATATGCCATAGTGTATTTACATGGTTTTAGTGCAAGCCAAATGGAAGGCGATCCTGTGCATCAAAATATTGCTAAACAATTTCATTGTAATTTATACTTAGCAAGATTAGCAGAACATGGAATAGATACCACCGAAGACCTTATGAATCTAAGTGCAGATCAATATTGGGAATCTGCAAAATTAGCCTATGCAATTGGGAAACAACTTGGGAAGAAGGTAATTTTAATGGGTACTTCAACTGGTGGTACTTTGGCATTGCAGTTAGCAGCCAATTATCCTGAAATTGCAGGCTTGATTTTGTATTCACCAAATATTAAAATTTTTGATCAATCTGCACCATTACTAAATAACCCATGGGGTTTACAGATTGGTAGAACCGTTTTAAAAAGTAATTATGTAGATATAAAATACAAAGACAGCGCTTACCCAAAATATTGGAATAAACATTATAGAAAAGAAGCAGTCGTTGCGTTGCAAAATTTATTAGAAGCAACGATGACAGAAGCCACTTTTAAAATGATTCATCAACCTACGCTAGCATTGTATTATTATAAAGATGAAGCGCATCAGGACAATGTAGTTAAAGTAAGTGCGATTCAAAAAATGATGCAACAAATTGCTACCCCATCCAATTTAAAAATGGAAATGGCCATGCCAAATACAGGCAATCATGTGCTAGCTTCACCAATCGTTTCAAATGATATCGTAAGCGTTGAACAAGCCACTGCAAAATTTATAAAAGATATCATCCTAAAAGAATAGCCAACAAAATGTTAGCTATTCTTTTATCTGAACAAAAAAAATTGATATAAGTTAATTTACTTGTCGCTTATGTTTACTTGATAAGTAGGTATACACAGCAGGGATCACAAATAAAGTTAAGATTAAGGAAAACATTAGACCGCCTACTACCACTGTGCCTAAAGGCTTTCTGCTCGTTGCAGCTGCACCTAAGCTAATGGCAATTGGCAATGCACCCAATGCTGTGGCTAAGCTTGTCATTAAAATTGGTCTTAGACGTTGTGATGCAGCTTCTAAAACAGCTTCCTTAATGGATAAACCAGCTTCTCTTTTCTTATTGGCGAATTCCACAATTAAGATACCATTCTTAGTCACCAATCCTATCAACATAATGATACCAATTTGTGAAAATATATTTAATGTTTGATCCAACATCCATAGGGAAATCAATGCACCAGCTATAGCCAATGGTACAGTAATCATGATGATGAAAGGATCCGTGAAACTTTCAAACTGAGCTGCAAGTACTAAATAAATTAAAATCAATGCGAGTAATAAAGCATAGGAAGTGTTTGAAGCACTCTCTTTAAAATCTCTAGATGGTCCGCTCAAAGCAGTTTGGAAACTTTCATCTAATTGCTCTTTTGCAATCCGCTCCATGGCATTCACACCATCACCAATTGTTTTTCCCTCTGCTAAAGATGCAGAAATGGTAGCAGAATTAAAACGATTGTAGTGATAAAGATTTGGAGGATTACTATTCTCTTCTATTGTCAATACACTCGAGATAGGAATATTTTCGCCACGACTATTTCTGATATAAATTTTATTGATATCTGTAGGCGTGTTACGATCCGATTTAGGCACCTGTGTAATGACTTCGTATTGACGATCGTTCATGATGAAATAGGCAGCACGTGCTCCACTAAATGCAGACTGTAAAGCTTGTGATACATCTGCTGTAGATAAACCAAGATCCCTTGCACGCATTCGATCGATTGTTAAATCTAATTCTGGTTTATTAAATTTTAAATTCACGTCCACATTTTGGAATGTTTTATCTTTTCTTGCTGCTTCTAAAAACTCAGGGATGACTTTTCTTATTTTTTGGAAATCTAAGTTTTGAATGATATACTGAACTGGCAAAGAACCACGAGACATCATACCAACTGAAATAGTTTGTTCTTCGATAGAGAAAATACGAACATTTTTAAAGCGCTTGAATTTCTTATTTAAATCTGCTGAGATTTCGGTTTGTGTTCTTGTTCTTTCATTGATACCCACCATACCCAATCTACCAGATGCACCAGTGCTTCCGCCACCCCATGAAGGAACGCTACCCCAGGTGTAAGCGTGTTCGGGAATAGAATCTTGCATAATACGAATGGCCTTCAATAAATCTGTTCTCAAGTCTTCATAGCTTGTTCCTTCGGCAGCTGACATTGAAAAGCGAAGCGAACCTTTATCTTCCATAGGGGCGAGCTCGCTTTGAATATTTTTTCCAACAAAAATAATCAACACAAAACAAATGCCTACAATCACCCATGCCATCCATCTGATTTGTAAAAATTTGGCTAGCCCATTTTTATACCCTAATTCCATCCCTTTAAAAAATGGTTCGGTACGTTCGTAGAATTTCCCATGTTTCCCCCCATTTCTATTCAAATACACATTCAATACTGGCGTAATGGTTAAAGATACAAATGCTGAAACCAACACAGCACCTGCTACCACCACACCAAATTCTTTAAACAAAGAGCCTACAAAGCCTTGTAAGAAAATAACAGGTAAAAACACAACAGCCAAAGTAATTGAAGTAGATACAACTGCGAAGAAAATTTCTTTACTGCCTTCTCTAGCAGCGTCTTTAATAGGAAGTCCTTCTTCTAGTTTTCTAAAAATATTTTCGGTGACCACAATTCCGTCATCCACCACAAGTCCTGTTGCTAAAACAATGGCTAATAAAGTCAACACATTAATTGAGAAACCAGCCAAATACATGATAAAGAAAGTCGCAATCAGAGAAATGGGGATATCAATTAATGGTCTAATTGCAATCAGCCAATTTCTAAAGAAAAAGAAGATCACCAATACCACCAATGTAAATGAAATCAAAATAGTTTCTTTCACTTCCGACAAAGCTCGACGAACATTCTTGGTATTATCAATAGGTATTGAAAATTCTATATCTGATTTATTTTGTGCTTTTACTTCTTCTAATCTTTTGTAAAATTCATCTGCAATATTAATTTGATTGGCCCCCGGCTGAGGAGAGATGGTTAACGAAACAACAGGTACCCCATTAAAATAAGAACCTTGATCTTCTTGGTCTGGACCAAGTTCCACTTTTGCAATATCCCCTAATCTCACAATACCATTGAGGTCTTCTTTTAAAATAATATTTCTAAAATCTGATTCAGTTGATAATCTTCCTAATGTACGAATAATGAACTCTGATTTATTGCCATAAATACGACCTGCAGGTAATTCTACATTTTCTTTATTCAATCCAGTTTGAATATCATTAAATGCAATACCAAACGCATTGAGTAAATCTGTATTTGGATAAATGCGCATTGACAAACGCTTGCCTCTAACTCCAACACTCGCGACTTCGTCAATCGTTTGAAACCTTTGTTGCAAGACATTCTCAGCATATTCTGTTAATTCTAATAATCCTTTTGTTTTACTTCTTAATGTAAGCATTAAAATAAAATCTCCACTTGCATCTGCTTTTGAAACTACAGGAGGATTATTAATATCTTCTGGTAAACTTCTTGCAGCCTGTGCTACTTTATCTCTTACATCATTCGCTGCTGTCTCTAAATTTACCCCTAAGTTGAACTCGATGGAAATATTTGAATTGCCAACTGAACTCGAAGAATTAATGGTTCTAATACCAGGAATACCATTGATCGCTTTTTCTAAAGGTTCTGTAATTTGACTTTGTATCACTTCTGAATTCGCACCTGAATAGGATGTTTGAACCGAAATGATTGGTGGGTCAATCGCTGGATACTCTCTTAATGCCAAGAAAGAATAACCTACCAAACCAAAAATGATAATTGCAATATTCATCACAGTAGCTAGTACTGGACGTTTTAACGAGAGTTCCGATATATTCATCTCAATAATGTATTAATTGTGAGCCTACTTGATGATGTCAACAAGTGGCAATGTCTTCCCAATTTTTAAATCACTTCCGTCTCTTACAAATAGCATCCCTGCAACAATCAAGCTATCGCCTACTTGAATACCGGATGTAATTTCAACACCAGAAGCTGTTCGATATCCTGTCTCCACATTGATGAATTTTGCTTTGCCCTCTCTAACAACCACCAATTGTTTTACTTTAGAATCAGGGATGATGATATTAGATGGAACCAAAATACTTGGCTTTTGTTGATTCTCACTTAAGAAAACTTTTGTATAAGCACCCGGTATCAACTTACCTTGTAAATTAGCGCGCACTTTGATATTACGAGATGCAGCAATAATCTGTGGCTCAATCGCAGCAATAGTTGCAGTCATTTTAACGCCTGGATTAGCGATACTTTCTACAATTACTTTCTTGCCTACCTTAATATAATTTTGATAGATTTCTGGTAAGGTAAAGTCTACTTTCAGTTGGTCTACTTTTTGTAAGCTAACAATCGTCGTTGCTGTGCTGATATAGGCCCCTAGACTCACTTGCTTCAATCCCATTTGACCAGTAAAAGGTGCTTTGATCACTGTTTTATCAATTAAAGACTGCGTATAAGCGATGTCCGCCTTTAAACTATTTACTTGCTGTAAGCTAATATCATAATCACTTTGATTGATCCCTTTTGCTTGTACTAATTTATAATTTCTTTGTTCATTGATGATTGCTAATTCCAATTGTACTTTTATTTTTTGCATTTGAGCTTGCAAATCAGCATCATTTAACTTGGCTAGTACAGTACCTGCAGCTACCATTTTACCTTCAGGGATTTGTAAAAAAACAATACGGCCATTGGTTTCTGGACGAATGTCTACAAATTCACTTGCCACCACCGATCCATTTACTTCAATCACTTTATCTACTACCTGAGTAGCAGCAATTGCAATATCTACAGATACAGCCGCATTTGCATTGAATTTATCTGTTGGCTTTGTCTTCGCTTTACATGCAAACAATCCTAAGATCAGGATGAAGGCAACATAATTTAACTTTCTCAAATTGGTCTAATTTTAGCTCTTAAAGATAGCTAAAATGACATGTTTTAGGAAAGAAAATAGATGAATGGTTGAATTATCGACCTTGTTTAAATTGGATGAACTTCTGTTGAATAAAATAGCCTAACTCCAGGTCGTTTAATAATGCTAGGGTTGGGTAGGATGGTTTACAGTATTCCATAAATACTTCCAGCCTCGGACCATCTAATTTAGTTAGCTTTTGGACAAAGCGCTTGGTAAATCGGTAGTTAATATACTTGTCTTGTTCCTGTCGAATTAGTCTGTTTTGTAAAAATTGGAGGTTTCGGTTTCGCTTGAACCTAAACATATTGATAATTTCATTGACATCAAAGCCAATTGTAACCCCTCCATTTCCAAAAAAGTTTTGTTGGTTACTCAGTTTTAATCCTGGAGGCTCATAATTAAAGTATTTGGCATAATCCATCCGATTCTGAATGGAATCATACCTGTAATAACTATTGCGCACAGTCACTTCTGGAAGATCCACCCCTGTTACATGGATCATGATATTAAAATTACTCAGGTCTTCAATTTCATCAAGTCCAAATTTTTTGGTGTTTTTACCAAATAAAGAAAATGTTAGCGAGTCTTTAGCCTGCAGGGTGATTAAGTATCGGCCCAAAGAATCCGTTTGTGTCCTGCTAAATTTACTAGACACCATGACTGCTTCAATTGGCCTTCTTCCAGAAATATCATAGACCACACCACTAATAGTGCGGCTCTGAGCCTTCACCGTGGAAAAGGCAACAGAAGTCAATAAAAAAAATAAGAGAATGCTTTGCTTCATGAATGGGTGTAAAAATAAACAATTCAAGCCTTTGTTGATGTTAAAATATAGCTGGCCAAAGCGTTAACAACGCACCTAGTAAAATAGTGCCTAAAACCACCCATTGAGGGGCGACTTTATAACGAACCAATACGATTGCAGTGGTACAAAAAACTAGTAAGTAGACCCCAATATTGATTCCAGTCAAGCTTCCTAAATCAAATATTATATCTTTTAATAAATATAAAGTCGCACCTAACATAATGCCTACTACAGCAGCATAAATGCCTTCGAGCGAACGATAAAATAAAGCGTACTTTTTTAGTTTCTGCCAAATTGGGAAAAAGAATAACACAATTAAAAAGCTTGGTAGAAAAACGCCAATACTAGCTACCACAGCACCTATAATTTGTCCTCCTATTCCTTTTTCTTCTAAAGCCAATGCACCTGTAAAGCTTGCAATAGAAAAGATGGGACCAGGAATCGCCCTAACAATTCCAGAACCTGTTAAAAAAGCTGCACTATTAATTTTTAGTACATCTCTTTTACTCTCTTTGACACGATCTGTATTTGGACGCGTTACATATTGTTCATACATCATTGGAATCAACACATCACCACCACCAAAAACAAAGCTTCCAAATCTGTAATTGTTTTCAAAAAGATTATATACTTTACGATGCTCCCAATTTTGTCTTGTAGCTTGTTCTGATAAAAAACCTGCAGTAAGAAAAAACAAAATGAATAGATGCAAATGCACCCATTTAATTTTTTTAGGCGCAGCCCCTTGATCAGGGATTCTTTTATTGCTAAAATTGGTCACTATGCCAGCTATCACTATTACAACTGGTATGGTCCATGGCGTTTTAAAGCCAATTAAAGTAAGGACACCTGCAAAGACAAAAACAAAAAATGTAATGGTATTACGAATGGCTTTTTTATATAATAAATAGGTGGCGCTAGCGATAAACCCAATCACCATTGGTTGTAACAAATGCAAGGTTTTCAAAACAGGTTGTAAATCAAAATGGGTATAGGCAATGGCCAAACTAGCCATAAAACTAGTTGCTGGTAAAATCCAAATAAGCATCGTGATGAAGGCCAAAGGGAAACCGCCTCTTTTGAATGCGATTAAGACGATTGTTTGTGTAGACGAGGCCCCAGGTAGTAATTGGCAAAAAGCGTTGTATTCCATCAACTCCTCCGAAGTAATATCCTTTCTTTTTTCTACAAAACGATGTTGGAGTAAGCCAATATGTACTTGAGGACCACCAAAAGCGGTTAAGCTATGCTGGAAAACAGCTTTTAAAAATGGTATATGTCTTAATAAGTACAAAGAATATAGTTTAAGTAAAAATAAAATAATTTATTTGCATCTAAAGGATTTTATAAATTTTAAGTGAGGTATATAAATGCTTAAATAATGATTAATTGTATCTTTGCAGGATGAAAAATTTATTTTTTGTATTTGTCTTATTGATTGCCCTTGGTTGTGGCAAGAGTAACTATAGCACCTACCAGGCTGTTTATGCCAAAATTGATTGGGAGGAGCAACCTGATTATAGTCAATTAAAGAATTGGGCTGCGCATCCTCTTAAATTGGACCCTTCTGACAGCGTACCAGCAAGTATTGTCAAAAATTACAAACCCAAACAATTAGCGGATGTATTTTTTGTGCATCCAACAACTTATTTAGATCCGGCAATGCCCAATGGTTGGTCTGCCTCTTTAAAAGATATTGCTTTAAATATTAGTACAGACTATTCTACCATTTTAAATCAAGCAAGTATTTTTAATGAAGTAGGCCTCATTTATGCACCAAGGTATCGACAAGCACATATCAAAAGTTATTATCCAATCAATAAAGTAGACACCATCAATGCATTGGCTGCATTTGAACTAGCTTATCAGGATGTGAAAAAAGCATTTGATTTTTATATGGCCAATTATAACCAAGGAAAACCAATCATCATTGCCGCACATAGTCAGGGAAGTACACATGCAAAAAGATTACTAAAAGAATATTTTGATGGTAAGGCATTGTCCAAACAATTGGTGTCTGCCTATATCGTAGGTATGGCAATTGACCCAGCTGAATTTAGTAATTTGAAAGCTTGCGCTACGCCAACCGAAACAGGATGCATTTGTGCTTGGAGAACTTATAAAGAAGGTTATACACCTCCATTTGTTGCAATTGAAAAATTTACCTCTATTGTGACCAACCCCTTAACATGGAGCAATAACCAAACAGCTGTTGATAGGAAAGCGAATGAAGGATCCATTTTGTATAACTTTAAAAAAGTCATTCCAAATGTTGCTGGAGCCATTAATTATAAAGGTCTATTATGGACGCCCAAGCCAAAGTTTTTTGGCAGTATATTGTACACTACTCCTAATTACCATATTGCAGATTATAATTTGTATTATATGAGTGTACGAAAAAATGCTACAGACAGGGCTTTACAATTCTCAAATCATTCTTCAAATTAATTACCTACAACGCTTAAAAATTTAATGCGCATAATTTTAAGTTGCTCCAAAGTGTAATCATTTGCACTTAATTCCTGTTGTGCAATTTGCAAAGAAGATGTTTCACAGCTTTTAAAATATTCTAGAATTTCTTCTTGATCATATTCGTCTAGCCATTCATCAATAGCATAATCTAAATTCAGTTTTGTGCCACTTGCCGCAATGGTTTCCATTTCCTCTAGTAAACTATCTAATTTTAGGTCTTTATTTTTTGCAATCGTTTCCAGAGGAATTTTTTTGTCTACATTTTGAATGATGTAGATTTTATTGCTTGATTTATTGGCTACGGACTTCATGACAAAGTCATCTGGCTTTTCAATATTGTGCTCTGTTACATATGTTTCTATCAGCTTAATAAATGCTTCGCCATATTTGATGGACTTGCCTTTGCTCACCCCCTGACAACGCTCTAGTTCAGTGAATGAGGTAGGATACAATGTGGCCATGTCTTGTAATGAGGTCTCCAGAAAAATAACGAATGGCGGCAATCCAATTTTTTTAGCAACTACTTGGCGCAAGTCTTTTAATAATTCAAATAAGCGATCGTCTGTGGTAACCGCATCTTCGGCTACTTCGCTTTCTTCGTCATCGCCCAACTCGGCTGCAAAAACATTTTGCAATACCACTAAAAATGCGCTTGGCTTTTTCAAGAATTTTTGGCCTTTAGTGGTCAGTTTCAATAAGCCATATTCTTCGATATCTTTTGCAATCATTTCCTCCAGCATTGCCTGACGGATCAAGCTATTCCAAAATAATTCATCATGCGTTTTACCAATTCCAAAAACAGCTAGTTTTTCGTGGCGATACAATCCAATCTGTGGGGTATAATGTCCTGTAATAATCTGTACTACATAATCTGCAACAAATCTTTCGTTCAATACTTGGATTGTTTGTAATAATTGTACTAACTCTGTTTTTGCTTGGAATTGTTCCTTTGGCTGTAAACAGTTATCACATTTACCACAATTTTGATCGGGCCATGGTTCTCCAAAATAATGCAATAAACTTCTTCTTCTACAAACGCCACTCTCGGCGAAAGCGACTGTTTCGTCAATTAATTGCGCACCCACTTCTCTTTCACTCAATGGCTTGTCTCTTAAAAAATGTTCTAATTTAGAAACGTCTTTTTGTGAATAATATAAAATACAGTTCCCTTCCAAACCATCCCTACCAGCTCTTCCCGTCTCTTGGTAATAATTTTCAATAGATTTAGGAATATTATAATGAATCACAAAACGAATGTCTGGCTTATCAATCCCCATGCCAAATGCAATAGTTGCAATAATCACCTGTACGTCCTCGTTTAAAAATTGATCCTGTCTATCAGCCCTTAATTTTTGGTCCAAGCCTGCATGATAGGCGACTGCTTTAATATTATTGGCCTTTAAAAGATCTGCCAATTCTTCTGTCGTTTTTCGATTCAGTGTATAAATGATGCCACTTTTCTTTTTATGTTTAGTAATATACTTAACAATACTTTTGACGGTCTGGTCTTTTTTGATTTTCGGCTGCACTTCATAATAGAGATTTTCTCTATTAAAAGATGAAATTAAAATTTCTGGATTTTTGAGTGCAAGATTTTTTACAATATCACTTTGCACCTTTGGTGTTGCTGTTGCAGTCAATGCGATAATGGGCGCAGATGATTTAATCTCTTCCATCATCTCTTTTAATCGACGATATTCTGGTCTAAAATCATGACCCCATTCAGAAATACAATGCGCTTCATCGACTGCAAAAAAAGATACATTCAGATCGCTAAAGAAATCCAGGTTCTCTTGTTTTGTCAAAGTCTCTGGTGCGACATATAATAATTTAGTCTTGCCACTTAAAAGATCTTCCTTAACCACTTTGACTTGTCCCTTGTTTAAAGAAGAGTTTAAAAAGTGGGCCACTTCGTCATGCTCGCTATATCCTCTAACAAGATCCACCTGATTTTTCATTAAAGCAATGAGTGGAGAGACGACGATCGCACAGCCTTCTAACATCATTGCTGGTAATTGATAGCACAAACTTTTTCCCCCACCTGTTGGCATAATCACAAAAGTATCTCTACCACTTAATAAAGAAACAATGGCTTGTTCTTGGGTGCCCTTGAACTCGGAGAATCCAAAGTATTGCTCTAAAGCAGCGATTAAGTCCTTATTTTGAGGTACTGAGGTCTTTTTTATCGTTTTTTTAGGGGCGGGCATCTTAATAAGCTTGAAATCAACCGTTTATTGTCTTAATGTACTCTTAAGTTAACGCATTTTGTTAACCAAAAGTGCATTAAAAAGGTTAATTTTTTAAAATAAACCTTTTAACAAAGGATGGATTAAAAATGGACTACAAAGTTAATGAAGTCTTACCTTTGCTGCATCTATATTATGCCTATGTCATCCGAGATTAAATCCATTGCCAAAAACGCCTTACTGATTGAAACAAAAGCGGTAGCAGGATTGGAAAAATTTATTGACGATCAATTTGTTGCCGCAGTTGAAGCTGTGATGCAATCCAAAGGTCGTTTTATCGTGAGCGGCATTGGTAAAAGTGCCATTATCGCTCAAAAAATTGTAGCCACATGTAATTCTACTGGCACTCCTGCAATTTACCTACATGCAGCAGATGCGATTCATGGAGATTCTGGTATGATTAGTCGAGAAGATGTAGTGATGATTATTAGTAAAAGTGGTGAGAGTCCTGAAATTAAATTATTGGTAGACTTGATCACCCATTTTGGCAACCCATTGATTGCCATGGTAGGTAATTTGGATAGTTACCTAGGTAAGGCAACACAACTTGTGATTAACACCACAGTAGATCAAGAAGCATGCATTCATAATCTAGCGCCTACCTCATCGACCACTGCACAGATGGTGATGGGAGATTTAATGGCTATTACATTCATGGAATTAAGAGGTTTCAAGTCCAATGATTTTGCAAAATTTCATCCAGGAGGTAATCTTGGAAAAAAATTAACCCTAACCACAGGCGACATTGCAAAACAAAATACACAACCAAGTGTCAATCCGTTAACGAGTGTTAAAGAAGTCATTATAGCAATTTCGAAAAGCAGGATGGGCGCAACCGTTGTCTTAGATGATATAGGAAATATTATTGGCATCATCACAGATGGTGACATTCGTCGCATGTTAGAACAACATAATAGTATACAGGATCTTAAAGCTGCAGATATTTTTCATAAGCAACCCATTACGATTTCCTCCAACACATTGGCAATCGAAGCATTTGATATAATGAAAGCGAAAGATATTAGTCAATTGATTGTTGCAGATGAAGGTCAATATAAAGGAATGATTCATATACACGATTTAATGAAAGAGGGGATTTTATAATACATGTCTATGCACAACAAAAATCACTATGTAGCCATTATGGCTGGAGGTATTGGAAGTCGATTTTGGCCAATGAGTAGGACTGCACTTCCTAAGCAGTTTTTAGATGTATTGAATACGGGTAAGACTTTGGTACAATGGACTTATGAACGTTATGCAAAATTTATTCCTGCAGAAAATATTTTTATTGTTACTTCCGAAGAGTACGTGGACATTGTGAAAAAACAATTGCCAATGCTACCTATTGGTAATATTTTAGCAGAGCCAAGTAAAAAAAATACTGCCCCTTGTATTGCGTATATCTCTTTTAAATTGGCACAAATGAATCCTGATGCAAAATGTATTGTTGCACCAAGTGACCATTTGATTTTAGAAGAAGATCGCTTTCAAGCAATTGCTTTAGAAGCATTGGATTTTGTAGACCACATTAAAGCATTGGTAACATTAGGTATTCAGCCAACACATCCTAACACGGGATATGGTTATATCCAATACGAAGGACTAGAAGTTGCCAAGGATGTATTTAAAGTTAAAACCTTTACTGAAAAACCAGATTTAGAAATTGCAAAATCATTTTTAGAAAGTGGTGACTTTTTATGGAACGCGGGAATTTTTGCTTGGAAAGTAAGTTCCATCTTAACTGCCTTTGAAAAGTACCAATCAGAAATGTTTGAATTATTTGATCAAGAGAAAATGCATTTTAACACGCCAGCCGAAAAAGTAGCAATTCAAAAAATCTATCCCCAGTGTACTAATATTTCAATTGACATAGCGATTATGGAAAAGGCGAATAATGTATATGTGATGCCAGCATCATTTGGATGGAGTGACCTAGGTACATGGAATAGTGCTTATGAAAATATGGAGAAAGACTATTTTGGTAATGCAGTTGCCTCTGATAATGTCATTGTAATTGATGCCACAAAATGTATGATCAATTCTCCTAAGGACAAACTAGTTGTAGTGCAAGGGCTGGATGATTTTATTGTGGTGGATACAAAGGATGTATTATTGATTTGCAGTAGGGATAAAGAGCAGTCAATTAAAGAGTATGTGGCAGAAGTAAAGAGGAACAAAGGCGATAAATATATCTAAATTACCTACCTTAGAGTGGTTGGGATATAGCTTATAAACATAAATACCCCCCTCTATGGCAACCATTATCACTGGCACTGGTAGCATTATACCGCAGCATATTAAATCTAATCAGGATTTTGTTTCGAATACTTTTTACGATGAGCAAAGTGAATTGATCAAAACGCCTAACCAAGAAATTGTTGAAAAATTTAAAGGAATCACAGGTATCGTAGAAAGAAGGTATGCCGATGTTCAAGTCAATACTTCTGACCTAGCCGCAGCTGCAGCTAAATTAGCCATTGAAAATGCAGGAATAGATCCTGAAACAATAGATCAAATTATTGTAGCACATAATTTTGGAGACGTACTAAATGGCACCATCCAATCTGATGCCGTACCTGCAATTGCATCTAGAGTAAAACATCATTTAGGGATTGTCAATCCAAGCTGTGTGGCTTATGATATTTTATTTGGCTGTCCTGGATGGATACAAGGTGTGATTCAAGCGGATTCATTTATTAAATCGGGCATGGCAAAAAAATGTTTAGTGATTGGCGCTGAGACGCTAAGCAGAGTAATTGATCCACACGACAGAGATAGTATGATTTTTAGCGATGGCGCAGGCGCATGTATTGTAGAACATAGCGAAGATCCTAATCAGGGTATTTTATCCTTTAGTGTACAAAGCCATTGTAACGATGAAGCAAGTTTTTTATACATGGGAAAGTCGTATCATCCAAAAGCAGATGATGCAACAAGGTATATAAAAATGAAAGGCCGTAAAGTATATGAATACGCAATTAAAAATGTGCCAATTGCCATGAAAGCCTGTATTGAAAAAGCTGGGGTAGAGATTCATGAAGTGAAAAAATTCTTCCTGCATCAAGCCAACGAAAAAATGGATGAAGGCTTTATTAAAGCATTGTACAAATTATATGATATCAAAGAGATTCCAGCAGATATCATGCCTATGAGTATTCATGAATTAGGAAACAGTTCGGTAGCGACTATTCCAACCTTATACGATCTAGTACTTAAAGGAAAATACCCTGAGCATCATTTAGAAAAAGGCGATGTGGTGATTTTTGCATCTGTTGGTGCAGGAATGAATATCAACGCAATCTGCTATCGACTCTAATAACCTCGTTGATTATTGCCTTCGATATAATTAGAATAAGCTTTATTACACACTTTATTGCCGCCCGGTGTTGGGTAATTACCAGTGAAATACCAATCACCGGTGTTGGTAGGACAACATGCATGCAATCCTTCAACCGTTTGATAAATCACTTCTACAGGTATCTGAATATTATCCGGCGTGATCAATTGTGCAATTTTATCTGAAATTTCTTCTGTTGTGAAAGGCTTATACAATTCACGTACCACATTTTGGGTATGTAGTTCGTTCTTTGCTTCTAGTGCTTTTATTTTTTGGTATACATTGTCCATTACTTGTTCCATGCCTCTTTCTTTCAACAAAGCGATAACTGCTTTAAAAGCAATAAAATCACCCATCTTACTCATATCAATACCATAACAATCAGGATACCTGATTTGAGGTGCAGATGAAACAACAATAATTTTTTTAGGTGAAAGTCGAGATAGCATTCTAATGATACTTTCTTTTAGAGTCGTACCTCTTACTATGCTATCGTCAATCACTACCAAACTATCTTCATTTTTACGCACAGTGCCATAAGTAATATCATACACATGTTGCACCATCTCATTACGGTTCGCATCTTCAGTGATGAATGTTCTTAATTTAACATCTTTGATGGCAATTTTTTCTTGGCGAATTTTTCGATTCACCATCTCACCTAATTTTTCCGCATCCACTTCTTTGCCCCAACTTAAAATACGTTCTACTTTAATGGCATTCAAGTATTCTTCCATGCCTTTTATTAAACCGTAAAATGCGACTTCTGCAGTATTTGGAATATAGGAGAAAATGGTATTCTTTAAATCTTTTTCAATCCTATCTAAAACAATTTTACTTAGGTAATGTCCAAGCGCTATACGCTCTCTATAAATTTTTTCATCTCCCCCTCTAGAAAAATAAATACGTTCAAAAGAACATGCTCTTCTTTCTTTTGGTGTAATAATTTGTTCAATGGTATACCCACCCTTGTCGTCTACTATCAATGCATTACCAGGCATTAATTCATGTACTTCATTCTCGCCTACATTAAATGTGGTACGTATTGCAGCTCTTTCACTAGCAGCTACAATCACTTCACCATCAATATAATAATAAGCTGGACGAATGCCATGTGCATCACGCATAATAAAACTATAGCCGTTACCAATTAATCCGCCAATGGTAAAGCCACCATCAAACATTGGTACAGCTTGCTTTAATACCTCGGCTATATCTGGACAATTAGGATTTTTTGTTTCTTCAATTACCAGGAAGTGATGAATCACTTCCATCATCGCTGCTAAGTCACTTTGTTTTTCAAAAGGACCTGGATCATGTTTGATTAGCTTAAATAATTCATCTGTATTCACTAAATTAAAATTACCCGCTAATGCAAGGTTTTTCCCTGGTACTAAATTTCTCTTAATAAATGGATGACAAAACTCAACATTATTCTTGCCTTGAGTCCCATACCTTAAATGTCCTAATAACAATTCACCCATAAAAGGCAAATGTCCTTTCATTAAGCCTGGGTGCTTGGTAATATCTGGTTGTAATTTTTCTAGTTCTTGTATTTCTTGACCTACTTTATAAAATAAATCAGCAATAGGTTGCTGCGCACTACTTCTTAATCGATACAAAAAAGGATTGCCTGCTTCTATATCTAGTTTAACAGTTGCAATCCCTGCGCCATCTTGACCACGATTGTGTTGCTTCTCCATCAATAGGTACAACTTATTTAGACCGTAGGTAACTGACCCTCTATTTTGTAAATAGTAGGAGAAAGGTTTCCTTAACCTAATGAATGCTAAGCCACATTCGTGTTTGATTTCGTCGCTCATGATGAAATTTCTAGTATGTTTTTTCCTTTACAATTGCATTAGCAACTTTTGTCCAATCTGTCAATTCTTTACAAGCTTGGAAATCATTATCTATAAATACATAGTAATTAGGAACTCTGTCTTTGAACCATGATTCTAACACTTTTGCTTTTTTCTCTTCAAGTGCCCTTACTGAAACACGGTTATAATCTTCTCTTAAATTTTCTTTATGTGGTTCTGTTCTCTCTTTATAATACACAATACGAACCGTTTTTCTGCCTCTATCATCCACATACAATTGCGGTTGTGAAATATCACCTGGCTTCATATTCTGAACCAAGACTACCATCTCTTTATCCAACTGATCAAAATTGATATACGTGGACCCATCACGACCCGTTACAGCGCCACCACTAAACTTACTAGATTCGTCATCACTAAATTTATTCACTGCTTCACCAAAACTAGTTTTGTTTTCTAAAATTGCATTTCTAACACTGTCTAATATATGTTTTGTCTCATTGATCTCGTCATTTGTAATTGGCGGGATTCTTAAGATATGCTTTACCACAGCTTCATCCCCAGATCTGGAAATCAATTGTATAATATGGTAGCCAAACTTTGATTTTACTGGAGCAGAAATTTGACCTTCTTTTAATCTAAAAGATGCAGCCATAAATGCAGGATCAAATTCTCTTACATTTCTATTTAAACTAAACTGACCTAAATTTTCTTTTGAACTTGGATCTTCAGAATACAACTTCACTAATTGTTCAAATTTATTCACGCCACCTTCAACTTGCTTACGGTATTCTAACATTTGCTGAATCACATATTCTTCGATGTCACGATTCGCTTTAGGGTGCATGATGATTTCTGAAATCTGCACTTCGCTTTCATACAAAGGCAAACTATCCACTGGAATTTTTGCATAAAAGGCTTTTACCTCATTTGGAGTAATCTTTACTTTGTCAACAATTTTATTTTGCATCTCCTCCGCCAAACGTTGTTCTTTAATTAAAAGCCTAAAATCATCTTTCAATTGAAAGATAGATCGTCCAGCAACTTCCTCTAAGACTTCCTTAGATCCAAATTGTTGAATAAAATTTCTAATACGGCCATCAATAGCGACTTCAATTTCTTCTTCTGTAACTAAAATAGAATCTTTTTCAGCCTGTAATACTAAAGCCTTTCGGATTAGCTGCCCTTCGATCACCTGACAGGATGTGGGTAATTCAATGTTTTCTTGTCCCTGTGCTTGTCTTTTGTAATCTGCAATAGCATTGTCTACATCGGAACGTAAAATATATTTATCACCGACTGTAGCAATAATTTTATCTGCTAAAACTTTTTTGATTTGTGCTGTTGCTGAAGTAGCAATAACCATTAAGCCTAGGGCAAATACGATTTGAATTATTTTCATCAAATATGAATTAAGGTGCTAAGTTCCGATAGATGGGGGAATGCCCCAACTATCAAATCTTAATTTTTTTATAAAGTACGTTTAACTTCTTCTTCTTCAAATGCTTCTACAATATCGCCTGGTTTTAAGTCAATAAAGTTTTTGATTGTCAAACCACATTCCATATTGGAAACAACTTCTTTAACGTCATCTTTGAATCGCTTCAAGCTGCCTAATTCGGCTGCTTGACCTTCCCCTCTTGGGAACTCAACGATACCGTCACGAATAATACGAATCTTACTGTTTCTACTCAACTTACCATCCAATACAAAACATCCGGCGACCGTTGCTTTATCAAATTTGTAGACTTCTCTAACCTCCACATTGGCCACAATTTTCTCTTGAATTTTTGGTTCCAACATACCTTCCATCGCGCTCTTGATTTCGTCAATTGCGTTGTAGATAATAGAGTACATTTTAATTTCAACACCTTCTGTTTCAGCTAAGCGACTTGCTTGCATACTTGGACGAACGTTAAATCCTATAATGATTGCATCAGAAGCAGCAGAAAGCAATACATCAGATTCAGAAATCTGACCCACTCCTTTTAATACCACTCTAATTGCAATTTCCTCGGTAGATAATTTTTGTAAAGAGTCACTCAAGGCTTCTACAGAACCATCCACGTCACCTTTGATGATGATGTTTAATTCTTTAAAGTTACCTAAAGCCAAACGACGACCAATCTCGTCTAATGTAATATGTTTTCTAGTTCTCAAGCCTTGCTCTCTTAATAATTGAGAACGCTTAGTTGCTAATTCTTTTGCTTCCGACTCGTCGTCATATACTTTGAATTTCTCACCAGCTTGTGGAGCACCATTCAAACCTAAGATTACCACAGGGGTAGACGGAGGTGCAACTTCGATACGTTGGTTACGTTCGTTGAACATTGCTTTAACACGACCATAAAACTGTCCTGATAAAATCAAATCTCCCTGACGTAAGGTTCCGTTTTGTACAAGTATGGTAGCCACAAAACCACGACCTTTATCTAAAGAAGCCTCGATAATTGTACCGGTTCCTTCTCTATTTGGATTGGCTTTTAAATCTAAAATTTCAGACTCTAATAAAACTTTCTCTAACAATGCATCTACATTCAAACCTTGTTTAGCAGACAATTCTTGGTTTTGGAATTTACCACCCCAAGCTTCTACTAAAATATTCATTTGAGATAATTGCTCGTAAATTTTTTGTGGTTGTGCACCGTCTTTATCTATTTTATTCACTGCAAAAATCATTGGCACATTCGCCGCTTGAGAGTGACTAATGGCCTCTTTTGTTTGTGGCATCACTGCATCGTCTGCAGCCACTACAATAATTGCAATATCAGTTACTTTAGCACCACGCGCACGCATTGCTGTAAAGGCTTCGTGACCTGGTGTATCCAAGAAAGTAATGGCTTTACCATTTGGCAAAGTCACTTCGTATGCACCAATATGTTGCGTGATACCACCAGCCTCACCTGCAACCACATTTGCGTTACGGATATAATCCAATAAAGATGTTTTACCATGATCCACGTGACCCATGATGGTTACAATTGGAGGACGCTCTACTAAATTTGCTTGGTCTTCTGCTTCCTCTTCCTCATCCATTTCTACTACATCTTCTAATCCTACGAATTCAACTTCGAATCCAAATTCACTTGCAACCAATTCAATCACCTCCGCATCTAAACGTTGGTTGATTGAGACCATGATACCCAAGTTCATACACTTGCTAATGATATCTGCAAAACTTACATCCATCAAGCTAGACAACTCACTCACAGTTACAAATTCTGTGACCTGTAATTTATTGTCTTCTCTTTGTTCATTATTTTCATTTTCAGCAGCTTCTTCTCTTCTTTGACGACGATACTTAGATTTCATGCTCTTACCACGACCACCTTGGCCTGATAATTTCGCTTGTGTTTCCTTGATCTTATCTTGAATTGCTTTCTGATCGATTTCTTTTTGTTCAGCCGTTTGTGGCATATTTCTTCCGCGTGCTCCACCTTGACCCGGACGCGTTCCATTATTAGGACGATTGCCTTGGTACCCACCGCCTTGTCCGCCTTGAGGACGATTGCCTTGATAACCACCACCTTGTCCGCCCTGTGGACGATTGCCTTGATAACCACCACCACCTTGAGTTTGACCACCTTGTCCTGTTTGACCAGGTTGATTTGGTCTACCTTGAACTGGAATACGCTTACGAACACGTTTTTCTTCCTGGGTTAAAGGTTTTGGTCTAGTATCGCTATTCATTGGCAAGTCAATCTTGCCTAAAATTGTTGGTCCTGTTAACTTGTCTGCTTGGATATTGGTAATGGCACCATGCACATTTTCTGGTGCAATAGAATGATCTACTGGAGGCGCTTTTTTAGCAGCTGCTTTTGTAGTACTCGCTTTTGGCGCTGGTGCTTTAGGCGCTGCTGGTTCCTCTGTTTTATTGGTCGACTTTTTAGGTCTTGTAGAAGAGTCAATTAAAGAAAGATCAATCTTATTCACCACTTTTGTTGCTTCCACCTCGGGGGCTGCTGCTTTAGCCTTAGCAGGCGCCGCTTTCACAGGAGCTGGAACCTCTGTTGGAGCTGCTGCTGGAGCATCTTTAACCTCTGGGGCTGCAGCTTTTGTTTTTTCCACAACTGGGGTTTCAGCAACAACTGCTTTTTTTGCTGGAGCAATTTCTTCCTCCGCTTTTTTGCCTTTGTCTGCAATTGCATTTTTCGGCAATTCCACATGGTCTGCCTTATTCTTGGCTACCTTGTCGCTTTGGAATTCAGCCTGCAAAGCATAATACTGACTTTCAGTTAATTTGGCCGTTGGCTTAAGGTCATCCTTAGGAAAACCTTTTGTACTAAGGAATTCAATCAAGGTATCTTGACCGATGTTGAATTCTTTAGCAGCTGCTAACAGTCTTGGTAGTTTCAATTCTGACATTTGAATGTTTTTTGTCTCTTTTTTTGAACAGAGACGCGTTCCTTTTACAAATATACTTCTATTTAAAGGTTATTCACCTTTAGCAAACTCTTCTGTCAAGACACGGCGGACTTCCGCAATGGTCTCCACTTCTAAGTCAGTTCTTTTTTCTAATTCTTCTGCGCTTAATTTCAATACACTTCTTCCTGTATCACAACCCACACGCTTAAACTCATCGATGATCCAAGCTTCAATTTCATCGCTAAATTCATCTAAATCTATATCGAATTCATCTACAATTTCTTCGTCTTCGCGATACACATCTAATTCATAGCCTGTTAATTCAGAAGCTAATTTGATGTTCACACCACGACGGCCAATTGCTAAAGAAACTTGATCTGATTGTAAGTATACTTCGGCACGCTTAGTTTCAGCATCAATATTCATATAGCTAATTTTTGATGGCGTTAATGAACGTTGAATTAATAATTGCGTATTTGTTGTAAAATTAATGACATCAATATTTTCATTCTTTAACTCTCTCACAATGCCATGAATACGAGAACCTTTCATACCCACACAAGCACCCACTGGATCAATACGATCATCGAATGATTCAACAGCCACTTTTGCACGCTCACCTGGCTCACGCACAATTTTCTTAATGGTGATTAAGCCATCAAAAATTTCTGGAACTTCTATTTCTAATAATTTGGCTAAGAATAATGGGCTTGTTCTAGATAAGATAATCACAGGTGAATTATTTTTCATATCCACTCTTGCAATCACCGCTCTGATGGTTTCTCCCTTCTTAAAAAAATCTTGAGGGATTTGTTCTGTTTTTGGAAGAATCAATTCATTGCCTTCTTCGTCTAATAATAAAACTTCCTTCTTCCAAACTTGATAGATTTCAGCATTGATGATCTCACCAATTCTATCAGAATATTTTTTTACTAGAACGTTTTTCTTTAAGTCGTTGATACGAGATGCCAATGTTTGCTTTGCAGCCAAGATTGCACGACGTCCAAAATCATAAATATTCACTTCTTCTAATAATTCCTCACCTATCTCAAAGTCAGGCTCTATCTTGATTGCGTCAGAGTATGAAACTTCAGCTAAAGGATTGTCAACATCATCATCAGGTCTGATTTCACGACGGCGAATGATTTCCAAGTCACCTTTTTCTGCATTCACGATTACGTCAAAGTTTTCATCACTACCATATTTTTTTCTCAATAAGGTTTTGAATACATCTTCTACCACTTTCATCATCGTAGGACGATCTATATTTTCAGCGTCTTTAAACTCCGCGAAAGCTTCAATTAAATTTATACTTGCCATAACATCATTTTTTTATCAAGCGATCTTGCTTGAGATTTGTTAAAATTGAATTTGTACTATAGTTGATTTTATATTTTCAAATGGAATAAGCATGGATTCTTGGGTTGCTTTTTTCCCCTTCCCTGCTGTCCACTCTATTAAAATATCTTTGTCAGTTACTTCTTTCATTACGCCCGTAAAAACAGCTTCATCGTTCAAGATCACTTCTACGATACGTCCAATATTTTTTACATATTGTCTGTTTAAAATCAAAGGCTCATCTACACCAGGTGAAGAAACTTCTAATGCAAAATCACCTTCTGGGAACCATGCAGCTTCTTCGATGGCCTTATACAACCTTCTATTGAATGAAGTACATTGTTTGATAGGCAAACCTTGGTCGCCATCAATATATACTCTTATTATATGACCAGGCTTTACTTTGATATGCACCAAGAAATAGCTTGGATCCTCTTGTAAAAAAGGCTCTAATAAGGTATAAACCCTGTCTTTTAATTCGTTTACTTCCATACTTAAAAAAGAAGAAGGGAACGATTTCGTTCCCTTCATTTCTCTGCTTATTCTAGACCAAAGGTAATAAAAGAGGATGAAATCACCCAATTTTATTCAATCTGGACGTATTTTTGTGGTATGACCAAGCTTTTGATTTACGGATTTCTAATCTATCTATTGTATAAATTGGTATTTAACGTGGTCCTTCCAGTGCGTAAAGGAGTCAAGACCGTTCGCCAAAATATGGAAGAAATGCAACGTAAAATGGCCGAAGCGCAGCAGCAAAATGCCAATTATTCGGGATTTACAAGCCAAAATGCCCCAAAAGCAGCCCCAAAAGTAACTAAGGACCCAGTTAAAAAAGACGTTGATTACATTGATTTTGAGGAAATTAAGTAAGATTTTGACCCTTTTAAACCCCTTTTTGGACCCTTTATTTATCTTCCTAGTTAACTATATTCCTAATAACTTGGGCAATTCCTTTTCGATGAACATACCTGGTTGCAAATGCAAGACCTGCAATCCTACCGAAGCAGCCGCAATCACATTGGGTTCATTGTCGTCAATAAACAAAGTTTCGGCTGCAATTAAGCCTTCCTGATCTAAAATATGTTGAAAAGAGGCAGGGTCTGGCTTACGCATCCCCATTTTATGAGAATAATAAGGGGTTACAAAAAGCGCCTCAAAATCCCCACCTATTTCCCTTTCAAATTGAGGAATAAAAAAATCAAAATGAATTTGATTGGTATTGGAAAATAAAAACATGGGGGATTTTTGTTGATTTGCTTTGATCCAATCCATACTCTCTTTTCTATATCCCTTTAACAAGGAATTCCAAGCTTTGATAATTTGATCCTGACTCAGCGATAAATTATATAATTGATTGAACCTGTTGCAGAAGGCTACTTCGTCAATTAATCCTTTTTCCAAATCAAAAAATAGTTCATCAGATTGATTGAGTGTATAATGATTTTGAAAATCAGGAATACCAAGTTCACGAAATTGATCATACATGATATTGAAATCGATGTCATACAATACATTACCTAAATCAAAAATGATATTTTTTACTGGAGTCATAATTTTAAGTTCTAAAATTTATATAAAGTAACTATAGATCTTCATCAAGGTTTTTTTTCATAGCTGCAGCCATATACTTACAATCGGCATCACCTTTGTTTAATTCATTTTGAATATTTGTATGTGAAGCTTCGTCTCGGTTTTGACTCAACTTAAACACATGCTGTAAATCATTTACGACAATATCAAATGAATAAATGGCTTTCATATTTTGTTCCATGTATTCTTTAGATAAATTTTTTACTTGCGTTGGCGCATCTACATCTATTTCAAAATGTAAAGTCAATTCGGTGAGTAAATTTCTTAAATGCGTTTCGTCTTTTATTTCTAATTGTCCTTTAGCATGCACGGTTTGATAGTTCCAGGTACTCCCCATATTTTTTGTCGTATACCAATTAGCGCTCACAAATGCAGAAGGTGCCGAAAAAATAACCAATACATTTTTATTGATCTCAAATGCATTGCTATGATCCTGCTTGCGCATGATATGACCACTAATGGTAATGATATCATTTTCTACTTTGATTAACACAGGAATATGTGTGGCTACTGGAAGTCCATTGCTGTCTACACCACAAATGGTTACAAAAGGATTTGCCTGCATAAAATCAATCACTTGTTGATGATTGCTGGCTTTAAAATGAGGAATATTGTACATAAAATTTTTTAAATTATTTGAAATATAATTATAAATACATGCTTGATTATTAGTACCATTTAGAATATAGATTCTTTATTGTAATTATCGCGTTATAATTAAAGTGGCAGTGCAGTGGTTGTTTTAATTTCATCCATCACAAACAAACTATTGATATGTGCAACCATTGGAAGGACCGCTAGTTTTTCTTGGTAAAATTGATTGTAAGTCTCTACATCTTTGGTTACCACTTTTAAATAATAATCAAAACTACCAGACACCAAACTACAAGAAATGATTTCGTCAAATTGTAAAATGATTTGTTCAAACTCCGCGAAATTATTTTTTGTTTGTTTGTCTAATGTGACATGACAAAATACGACCATGCCTAAATCAATTTTTTTTCGATTGATTAAAGCCACATAATTAGCAATCACGCCATCCGCCTCCATTCTTTTTATACGGTCATTGGTAGGACTGACTGAAAGATTGATTTCCACGCTGATGTCTTTCAAAGTAGCCAATGCATTTTTTTGCAAAATGCCTAAAATGGCAAGATCGGTTGGGTCTAAGTTCATAAGCTAGAATTTATAAAGCGTAAGAATTTCGGTGAAAAGCCTAATTCTAGCTCAAATTTACTGCTAATTTCTAATTATTGTTATTTTTAAAGAATTTTTTACTGTATTATTTCATTTAATTAATAATATTTCCTTTTTGCAGAACTTTATACAGAAATAAAACTAATACTATGATTATTGGCGTACCTAAAGAAATTAAGATCCAGGAGTACCGTGTAGGTTTGACTCCTGAAGGTGTGGATGCATTGTCAAGACAAGGCCATACTGTTTATGTTGAAACCAATGCTGGTGGTGGATCAGGATTTTCTGACGAGGCTTATGTGGCGGTGGGTGCGCAAATTTTGCCAACCGCAGCCGAAGTCTATGCTATTGCAGAAATGATTGTGAAAGTAAAAGAGCCATTGGCTGCAGAATATGGATTGATCAAGTCTGGTCAAATATTATTTACTTATTTCCACTTTGCTGCTTCTAAAGAATTAACAGAAGCGATGATGAAAACGCATGCGGTTTGTATCGCATACGAAACAGTAGAATTACCAGATGGCTCATTGCCATTGTTAGTTCCAATGTCAGAAGTGGCAGGAAGAATGGCGATCAATGTAGGTGCGTATTATTTAGGCAAACCATTTGGTGGCAAAGGAAAATTATTAGGTGGTGTGCCAGGTGTGAAGCCAGCAGAAGTATTGGTGATTGGTGGCGGTATTGTGGGAACACAAGCTGCTAAAATGGCTGCAGGATTAGGTGCACACGTAACGATCATGGATACCAACTTAGCTAGATTAAGGTACTTGTCGGATGTGATGCCAGCAAACGTAGTCACACAGTATTCTACTTTATTAGCGATCAAAGAAAAATTACCTACGGTTGATTTATTAGTTGGTGCTGTTTTATTACATGGCGCAAAAGCACCACACTTAGTAAAGCAAGCCGATTTAAAATTAATGGAAGCCGGATCTGTAATTGTAGACGTAGCGGTGGATCAAGGTGGATGTATTGAAACTTGTAAGCCTACTACACACGAAAATCCAGTATTCACTATTGATGGTATCACACACTATTGCGTAGCGAATATGCCAGGTGCCGTGCCTCAAACTAGTACAAGAGCTTTAACACAAGCCACTTTACCATACGCACTTGCGATTGCAAACAAAGGATGGGAAATTGCATGTGCCGAGAATCAAGCATTAGCAAAAGGATTAAATATTAGAGCTGGTAAGATTTTACACAAGGGTGTATCTGAAGCGTTTAATGGATAAGATTTGATTTTGAATCCCATAAATAAATATTTATAAATTAGGATTCATAAAAAATTAAAAGGCTTTATAAAAAAATACCCTCGCAATTGCGAGGGTATTTTTTTATCTATCTAAATTTTTAAATACAATCACTATTTCCAAACTGTCCAACCTTTCCACCATGTTTGGTTTACACCAGATGTTGCAACCGCACCTCTGAATGTTGCTGTCTTATCAAAGAAAGCGTTTTGTAATTTAGCATCTGTGAAAGAACCATTTGATCTATAGTCTAAATGCAATCCAATACCTAAGCTTCCTAAAGTAGAAGCAATATTAGCTGTACTTGTATTTGCATTTGCATAAGGAGTAAAATCTGGGTTCAAATAATTAAATGGTTGAATTAATTTTAATACATCTGGAGTAGCTGTATTTAAAATTGTATTACCAAAAGCTGGTGTAGAAAAATAAGCCAATAAAGATGCTGCATCATTTGCAGGAGTTTGTCTAGATGTACCAGTAAAAACAATATTTGAACTATTACCTGCTAAAGTTGTATTCTTAATTTTAATAATGGTATCAGTAAGGTAATTCTTATCTACATTGCCTGCAGCTACATCAAATTCTAACCCAATTCTCCATCCTGCGATGATTGAGTTCATGATAGAAATACCAGTATTTCTTCTGATATGTGCACCACCTCTAAACAAGCTATTACCTTTACCAGAAACTGGATCAATTCTTGGTCCAATTGCTGTGATATTTGAGAATACTGCAGTTGTTTGTGGAGTCACTGTAGTTCCACCACTATTATTGTCTGACTCAAATGCTTCAGATTGAGAGATATCAGCAATCACTGAATCTCTTAATACGATACCGAATTGAACGTTACCATTGTAGCCGTTGTCAGTATCGAAATCATCATCCTGTGTTTTGTATGCAATTAAATACTTACAGTTTACTGTTCCGCCAAACCACTCAAATGCATCATCCTTTGCATAAGTTACTTGAATATGACTGATAGTTGTACCTCTACCCACACCAGCCATTGTTAAACTATTCAATTCATTATCTGGTTGGTAAGCATAACCAGCATACTCAATTCTAACATATTGCATTACACCAGAATTATCGTCATCATTTCCTGTAGGGAAAGCAGCATCACCAGAACCAGCTAAACCTAAACCTAAATCTGTATCATTCACGCCGCCCTCTACTGAAGTTAAACCAGCTACAGCAGTTCCTTTCCAAGTAAGTGTTGTATTCACTTTAGCAGTACCTAATAACACTACACCGCCCCAATCTCCTGATGCAGGATTTTGTGCAGCAGATGTAAATACGACAGGTTTTTCTGCAGTACCTCTTGCGTTGATTTTAGCACCACGAGTTATAACTAAAGCTGCTACATCAGCACCAGATGATTTACCCATTACTTTTGCACCTTCTTGAATTGTCAAAGTAACTCCTTTCATAACATAAACGATACCAGAAAGGTAGTTTACGTCCTTTGCAAATAAAGTTGTGTCTTTTGTAATTCTTCCAGATAAGGTAACGATATTTGATACCACACCTACCGGAGCAACTTCTTTCGTTACTACGAAGATTTCTTTTTCGCCGTCTGTTTCGATCTTTCTACAACCAGTGATGGCTAAAAAAGCGAGAGATAAAATAAATAATTGTTTCATTGTTGTTGTATTTAAAAAAATTTATGTTTGTTTTTATTATAATGAGTAGTTAAGTGTTACGCCAAAAGTGGTACCAAATTTTCTTGAAAATCTA
>CAMCHR010000020.1 GCA_945874755.1 Chitinophaga pinensis | reverse complement strand
TGATTATTCACCTTGCATTGGTCGCAGCCATGTTTGGATTTGGTGTTGGGTTGAATGACAAGTAGACCTCTTGTAAACTTGCACGAAGTTCAACCCTTTAATTTCCAAATAGTCAAGTACTCAATCATCGTATTATAGTTGCATCTTTTCTCAATAAGGGGAGCACTCATAATCAAAGGGTTACATAATTGTAGCCCTTTTTTATTTTCTGAATACGTCATATTTACGTCACAAACAGTTTATAGTGGGTTTTCCATTATATTAGGTAAGCACTGTTTCCACTAATCAAGTATATTTGATATATGAAAAAAATATTAACCTTAATTGCATTTACATTTTTAGCATTCAATTCATTTGGACAGTCATTCTTAACTGATACTACTAAATTTCAGGTAAAAGTACTTTCAATCGGATATGAGGCTGTTTTACCGTTACAATGTGGAGATGGTGAGACAATTAAAAATACTCCTGTTGCATTCCTTTTAGCCAAAACAGCAGCTTCATTAAATGAGAAAATGTTGCAAATTCCTACCTACCAAAAGTTAAATATATTAGCAAAATATAATTGCAAAAATAAATTCTCATGGAAGCCTTCTAAAATTACAATTTATCAATTGAGTTCGAGTATTACAGCAATGGTGGAGGGAAGCGCAGAAAATGCTTACGGCAGTCGAGGTGAAGTAACCTATAATTTTATATTGAAAAATGGTGAATTTGTAAGATTTTAAATTAAACAACTTCAATTTTGTTATCCTGCTCAATGGCTGTGGTTTCTTTTTAAAAATATTAAACATTGGTATTGAGTTTAAAATCCCTTTTTACTTTTCTGATCCATGTATTCACAGTTACGGGAGCAATAGTATTTATTCCCAGTTAAATTTGCTTCGCAGTAATACATTCCACTCTTTCTTATCTTATTTAATTCACTCTTCAAATCTAATTCAAATCCAAAATTATTAAACAAAAAAGTTCTATAAAGTTCCTTACCTCTTGAATGATAAAACTTTGATATTTGAACTCTCTTATTACACCAATAACAACCTGTTGTTGTAGTCCCGCAAATATCGCCATCTTTATTTTCTGGGTCTGGTTTATCTATGATTTTTAACAGATAATCCCTATCTATTTTATTAGTTAATCTCTTCAAAGCATTTACCATATTAGGTGGTAAATCACTCGCTGCCTCTACTTTTTTCCCTTTATCGGTTTTATCGATATTATTATCATTTAAATCAATTGTTTTGTATTGTTTTTCAAATTGAGCTGCTTGCGCCGAATTGGTTTTTACAGCCCGAACATTTATATTTTCCTCTTTCTCGGTTCTCCTGACCCTACCATCGTCAAAATACTGATAACCAGGCTTATTATCAGAATACACGGTGAAACTCCAAAAGGAGTTATTTGAAAAACCGCCAATTTTATCCTTGTTTTGATATAAAATATTCAATTCGTCTTGAGTTGGCAATCTCCAACCATCACCTAATAATGCACAAGCTTTGTTAGCATCATCCCAATTCATCTCATTAGGAAAATCCTTTTCTGATATTAATAGATTACCGATTTTAATGGGTTTACCAATAATTATTTGAGATTTCAAAGAATCATCATAAACTTTTTTTCTTTTTAACATTTGAGTCGAATCTCGATTATTCACAGCACGAACAAAAAAGGTGCTGGATTTTTTTAAGAAGTTCTGAAAGCCATTGGAAAAATACTGGTAATACGCAAGGTTGTTGTCGGTCTCTTTAGAACTCCAATAGAAGTTATTTGAAAAACCGCCAATTTTATCCTTGTTTTGATATAAAATATTCAATTCGTCTTGAGTTGGCAATCTCCATTCATCACCTAATGCAGCACAGGCTTTATTAGCATCATCCCACATCATTCCAATAGGAAAATCGTTTTGTGCAACTAATAAATAATTGCCAATTTTAATTGGCTTCCCAATTATATCTTTGACTTCTTGCGCAAAACAAAGACATGAAATAAGCATCATTGGAAATAACAATACCTTTTTCATAGGTGTAATTAATTTAATATGAATCTACGACATATTTTCAAGTCCACAAATTTTGGATATTAAGCTAAAAATCAACCTGATTATTTTACTTGGATTGGCCATACTAACAATAATAGCCAATGCAATTGCGCTTTCAGCTATTTCGTTTAGACTTTCTGAATTTGGACTTTCTCCTAACAGGTTAGCTGTACTAGGCGCTAATCTCTTAATGTTTGCACACTTATTATTTGTCTCTTATGGATTAATTAAAAACTTAAATGGAAAAGGCACTTTGCAAGATGTGGAAGCAAAAATTGCATCGTTTATTCCAGTTTATGCATTATGGGCAGCATTTATCAGCTTTGTGTTGCCCTTTATTTTTCAATTTAGTTAAAGGATTCTTTTTCGTCTAAACCAGAGGTAAATAACTACAACAACTATAGCCATCAAGCATAAAGCAAATGCGTATCCTAATTTCCAATTTAACTCGGGCATAAATCTAAAATTCATTCCATAGATGCCTGCAATAAAAGTTAGTGGTAGAAAAAACACAGAAAATATAGTCAACAATCGAACTACTTCGTTATTCTTTTGATCACTTAGAGAAAGATAGGTATTCATTAAGTGAGAAGAATTGTCTACAGATTCCTCATTCACTGTAAGTAAATTCAGCAATTGATCTTGAATGTCTTGATAGATATAGGAAACCTTGTATTTATCCTGGGATTTTAGAATAGTGGCCTCGGTAATTGAAATTATTTTCTTTAATATCCTCGATTGTGTCTTAATATAATAAAGTTCTTCAATCAAAACAGCCCTATAGTCTTTTAAAAAGATCGTTTTTTCTATCTCGGTTATTTTATTAGAAATTTCGATTGTTGGTTTTTTAAAAGAATCAATCATGAAGCCAACTATTCTTAAAAAAAACTCACTTATTTTGATATGTTTTTCTTCGTGTATATTCAAAAAAGAAAAATGAGCACGGTGTATCGTAATTAATTTGTCATCAAATATAAAAAAGGCAATTTTATTAGACATCTCTCCAATTTCATCAATATTCAAACTCACATTGGATGTATAAGCCCTGAAAATAAAAAAATCATGTTGATGTAATTGCTCATACTTTGGCAAGTGACCAATATCAAGCGCATCTTTAATTAAAAAATAATTTAGATTATACTTGCTTGCAATGACTTCTAATTCTTTTTTATTTGCATTTTCAATATCAATCCAGGTGAAGGATTCAAATGCTTTTTCTTTTACAATCATTTGTCAGCTATTTATTAAAAATTATTTAAACAGTATGTTATCAAAATTCTACCGCTATTTATTCGGGTTGCAATCGCATTTTCATTACCTGACACGTCTTCATAGAATTTGTTCCTCTGCTATGCCAAATATATTTAAATTTACCCTAGTTTTTCCCGATTTTATAAATCAAGTCTGTTTTAACCTAGTAAATTTGTATTATGAGTAAAATATCAACAAACATGCGCGTTTACCACAGATACCTTGGTTTCTTTTTGGCTGGTATCATGGCCATTTATTCAGTAAGTGGCATTATTATGATTTTTAGAGATACTGATTTTTTGAAACAAGAGAATCAAAAAGTACTCACTGTAGCAACTGGTCTTGAATCACATGCAGTTGGGGCCGCTATCAAAATCAAAAATCTTAAAATACTCTCAGATACACTTAATGTGATCACTTTCCCACAAGGCACCTACAATAAAATTACTGGTGTAGCAGAGTTCAAAGTAAAGGAATTGCCCTACTTATTGAATAAGATGACCAAGATGCATAAAGCAACCCATAAAGATCCTTTATATTATCTTAATATATTCTTTGGACTTTCATTGTTCTTTTTTGTGATCTCGTCCTTCTACATGTTTATGCCTGGAACAACCATTTTCAAAAAAGGAATGTACTTTACTTTAGCAGGCATTGTTTTAGTACTAGTGATGTTATTCTTTTAACGAATTAAATTATCGTATAAACTATTTACAGTTTGATGCAATACTGCATTAAAGCCATTGATTGTTTTAGTATCACATCCATTGCTGATCACTACAAAGCCAATTTTTTCTTTAGGCTCAAAAAACATGATACTATATAATCCATAAGCTACACCGGTATGGCCAATCATCGTTTTTCCTGGAATTAATTGTGTAGTTGTTTCTAGTGCCATTCCATAGTTTTCTTCTTCGGAGATAATTTCCTGCATTTGTTGAGACAACTTTTTAGATATGATTCTTCCATCCTTGTATTTCCCCAATTGACTATGCATGATCATATATTTTGCAAGGTCATTTGCGGATATCTTCATGCCACCTGTTGGTGAAAAAATGGGTGTAGTTCGTCCCATGGTGTAGTTGTTGATCTCCTCAGTTCTTGGTGCATAAGCATTTGGAGATAAAGTAAAACCTTGGGTCTCCTTATTGAATTCATAAATTTTTGCAATCAATTGACTATCTAATTCATTCACATTATAACCTCCATAAAGTCCAAGTGGTTGTAAAATTTGTTGTTGAATGTATTTATCAAAACGAACACCAGTCACTTTCTCTAGTATGGATCCCGCCAAATTGTAGTTTAAATTACAATACATATAGCCTTTATCGGGTTCATATGCATTATAGCATTTAGCAAAATTTGGATTTTTTGCTGGATCAATTGCGTCTAAACTAAAATAACCTTCACTGTCATTGATAGAAGACCTATGAGACAATGCCATTTTTAAGGTAATGACTGTATTCGGATAAGCTGGATTCCTCACTTTAAAACCAACAATTTCACTGATATCTTGGTCTAATCTTATTTTCTTTTCCTCAACCAATTGCATGATGGCGGTGGTGGTGAAAGATTTTGAGATGGAAGCAATTCTAAATATGGACGCATTGGTCAAGGGCAATTGCTTTTCAACATCTTTGAAGCCAAAAGAATGATTGTAGATGACTTTATTATTTTTTACCACCGCAACGGATAACCCAACAACTGGGCTGGATTGCATGATGGACTGAATAGCAGCTTCGGCCTTTTCCGATTGCGCAAATGCTTGAATTAGCGTAACTAGCATAAAGCCAGTCAAAAGGATGGTTTGAAGTATTCTTTTCATCCTTCAATTTAAGTTTATTTTTTTTAATTTCCCATATTAATCGTAATTTTACGATTAATATGGGAACAACTAAAACCAAAGACTACTCGGTTCAGGAATTAAGTATTGCAAAATATGCTAAAGCCCTTTCCCATCCTGCTAGGGTGGCCATTTTGAATGTATTACTAAAACGCCAGTCTTGTATCTGTGGAGCTATTGTAGATGAGCTGCCACTTTCTCAAAGCACTGTTTCTCAGCATTTAAAAGAATTGAAAGCAGCTGGCCTCATTAAAGGTGATATCGATGGTGTTTCTGTATGTTATTGTATAGACGAAAAAGAGTGGACTAAAGCAAAAAATCAGTTAGGGCTATTATTAGACAAATTGATGTCGCCCGCTAGTAAATGTTGTTAAACTAAAGTTTAAAAAAATTCAAAAAATTTAAAATAAAATTTATGCAAACCGAAGAGCAATTAAAAGAAATCGTAAGACAAAAGTACAGTGAAATTGCACTACAAGACAAGGCCGATAATATGGCTTCTTGCTGTGGTGCTGGTGGATGTTCTACAGAAGTGTATAATATCATGTCCGAAGATTATACAACCTTAGAAGGATACAATGCTGATGCCGATTTGGGACTTGGTTGCGGCTTGCCAACGCAGTTTGCAAGAATTAAAAAAGGGGATGTTGTGATTGACTTAGGAAGTGGTGCCGGGAATGATTGTTTTATTGCACGTCACGAAACCGGTGAAACAGGTAAAGTCATTGGTGTTGATTTTACACCTGCTATGATCGAAAAAGCGAGAGCCAATGCAGAGATTAGAGGCTTTAATAATGTTGAGTTTAGACAAGGAGATATTGAGCATATGCCCATCACAGCAAACACGGCAGACGTTGTGGTGAGTAATTGCGTGTTGAATTTGGTACCAAATAAAGACGCAGTGATCAAAGACATTCTTAGAGTACTTAAACCAGGCGGTCATTTTAGCATTTCTGATGTTGTATTAGTTGGTGCATTACCAGAGGGTTTAAGAAAAGATGCCGAGATGTATGCTGGTTGTGTAGCCGGTGCAATTCAAAAAGAAGTTTACATGGAATTGATTCATGCAAATGGATTTGAAAACGTAACAATTCAAAAAGAAAAAGCGATTATAATTCCAGATGATATTTTAATCAATTATTTATCTCAAGACGAAATCAATCAATTTAAAACTGGGTCAACAGGTATTTTTAGCGTTACTGTTTTTGCACAAAAACCATTGACAGAAAATAAATGTGTACCAGGTGGAGGATGTTGTTAAATCAATAGACTATGAAAAACATTTTAGTATTGTGTACAGGTAATAGCTGCCGCAGTCAATTGGCAGAAGGTTATTTAAGACATTTTGCTGGCGACAAGGCCAATGTGTATAGCGCTGGTGTAGAAACACATGGACTGAATCCAAGGGCAATTGCAACCATGAAGGAGGATGGCATAGATATCTCAGGGCATACTTCTAACAATATCTTAGAATATACAGGTGTTGAATTTGATTATGTGATAACCGTATGTGATAATGCCAAAGAACGTTGCCCTTACTTTCCATCCAACGCGCAAAAATTCCATTATAATTTCCCAGATCCAGCCAAAGCAACTGGAACGGAAGCGGAAATTGAAAAAGCTTTCAATGAGGTTAGAGACATGATCAAAGTGTATTGTATAAATTTTGTAAAGGATAATTTAGTGTCATAAGTACCAAGAATATTGAACCTGCTATTTGAGAAATTATAGGCTACCTTTGTAGTTAAATTATACATTTTGAAGTTTATCGATTTAGGGCTGGATCAACGTATTTTAGATGGCATTGACGCCATGGGTTATGAAACAGCAACGCCGGTTCAACAACAGGTGATGGTTCCAATATTAGAAGGGAAAGATATTATAGCAGCCGCACAAACAGGTACAGGAAAAACAGCCGCATTTTTATTACCATTATTACATCGTCTTTTGACTTCGCCGCATCATGCTGGTGATATCAATGCATTGGTGATTGTGCCTACAAGAGAGTTGGCCATTCAAATTGCGGAAGGATTGGAAGGGCTTGCTTATTTTACAGACGTTAGTTCTATTGCGGTATATGGTGGAGGGGATGGCAATTCTTTTGCAGCAGAAAAAAAAGCATTGACTTCTGGAGCGGATATTGTGGTTTGTACACCAGGCAGGATGATCGCGCATTTGAATATGGGTTATGTGAAATTAAAAGGATTAAAATATTTAGTGCTAGACGAAGCAGATAGAATGTTGGATATGGGTTTTAGCGATGACATTGCTAAAATCATTACTTACCTCCCTACAGAAAGACAAAACCTTTTGTTCTCTGCAACGATGCCGCAAAAAATGCGAGCACTTGCCAATAAAATATTAAACAATCCGGTGGAGATCAATATTGCGATTTCAAAACCACCAGAACAAATTGTTCAAAAAGCATTTATTGTTTATGAAAAGCAAAAAGCCGGTATCATCAAAGACATGCTTGGTTCAAAGCGTTTTTCAAAAGTGATTGTATTCTGTTCTAAAAAACAAAACGTAAAAGAGTTAACGACCATTTTAAAATCTGCAAGATTAGCTGCAGAAGAAATCCATTCCGATTTAGATCAAAAAAGTCGTGAGCAATATCTGCAAGATTACAGAAATGGTAAAACCAATATTTTAGTTGCTACTGATATTTTAAGTAGAGGGATTGATATCGAAGACATTGATTTGGTGATTAATTATGATGTACCGAATGATGGGGAGGATTATATCCACCGCATTGGTAGAACCGCTCGCGCTGCTACGACAGGAACTGCTTTTACACTTGTGAGTGAAAAAGAACAATCTAAATTTGCGTTGATTGAAGAATTATTAGGTGCACCTGTATTCAAAGGTACCGTGCCTGAGATGTTTGGTCCAACACCAGAATACAATCCAAGGCAAAAAAAGAGTGCTGGTTTTAAACAAAGAAGATAAGGCAAAATATTATTTTTATAATCAAACAATTTTATGCCGATTATTTTATTTGATGGAATTTGTAATTTTTGCAATCGTACGATCAATATTATTTTGAAGTATGATCAAGATGCGTATTTCCAATTCGCAGCTTCACAATCCAATGCTGGAATCAACATCCTGCAACAATTTAAATTAGACCAAAAAGCAAGCGCATCAGTGATTTTAATTGACAATGAAAAAGTGTACACTAAAACAGATGCTGTCATTCAAATAGCCAAGCATTTATCTGGCTGGCCAAGTCTATTTCGTTTTATAAAGTTTATCCCAAAATCGATTCGCAATTTTGGTTACGATTTGATTGCAAAAAATAGGTATACTTTATTTGGGAAAAAGGCATCATGCATGGTACCTGATGTATCCATTCTTCATAGATTCCTAGCATAAAGCTTTACGGCTATTTATTTCTTCTGAAAAAAATGATGAAAGAATAGGATTTGAAAATCGATACTACTGCCCCAATATATATCATTGTGTACACCTGGTCTTTCTATATAATCGTGGTCAATTTTTAATTGTAAAAGTTTTTCGTGCAATGCACGATTCACTTGCATAAAAAAATCATCTACGCCACAATCAATAATCAGCGCCAATTGCTTATTTGTAAGCAATTCAACTTGACGCATGACTGTATAATCATACCATCTTTCTTTGTTGTTCTCATATTCACCGAGTGCATTTTTAATATCCCATCTTTTTGGGAAAGGTCTAAAATCGACGCCTCCCGATGTGCTACCTGCAGCACCAAATAGATCGGAATGTCTTATTGCAAGGTACAATCCACCATGTCCACCCATACTGAGTCCTGTGATGGCCCTTGACTTGGGTCCAGTTTTAGTTGGAAATTTCGCATCTATATAAGGCAACAATTCTTTTGTGATATAGGATTCATACCTAATATTGCTATCTATTGGACTATCAAAATACCAACTACCTTTTCCCCCATCAGGGCAAACAAAAATAATTTTTAAATCGTCTGCAGTTTTTGCTAATTGACGAGCAATTGAAGGCCATGCACCATAATTTCCACCATAACCATGAAGTAGGTAAACAACCGGGTAGCGATCTTGGGTATTATTTTGTTGACTTTGATTCGTTGGCTGTATCACAACAAATTTTGTAGCTTTTTTTAGATAGCTGCTTTTCATCTCTATGGTATCAACAGTACCTGCAATGGCTTGCATGCCTATGAAGATACAAATGGCCGTAAATATTTTTTTCATACCACAATTTAAAGCTTCTTATGCTATGTTAGATGCATTTTTCGGGTAACTTTAGGGTATAATGTATGTTTATGACAATTAAATTAATTAAAAACAGATCTGATATAGGTGCTGGCACAAGGGGTTCGGATTTGGGAATTGATGCTATTGAAATTGCAGCAATCAATCAAAATAATGATTTCTTTCACCGCCATTTATTTGTAGACGTTGAAACACACAACGAAACCATCTACAATAAAAACAACAATAATTTTGCAAAGAGAATTGAGCATGTAGTGGAGCAATGCCAAAGGGTTTCAGACGTAGTTCGAACAACCATCAATACAGGTTTTTTCCCAATCGTCTTATCTGGCGATCACTCTTCTGCATTGGGAACAATAAGCGGTATCAAGGCAGCAAATCCAGAAAAAAAACTAGGTGTTATTTGGATTGATGCACATGCCGATTTACATTCTCCTTTTACATCTCCCTCTGGGAATATTCATGGGATGCCTTTAGCTGCTGCGCTGCAAGAAGATAACCTTACATGTAAAATCAATGAACCAAGCGCTGCCACATTGTTGCATTGGAATAATTTAAAAAGTGTTGGCACACCCGATAAAAAATTAAACGCTGCTGATTTAATTTATTTTGGATTAAGAGATTTTGAATCAGCCGAAGCACATATTATTGATAAAGAAACAATTTCATGTTATAAAGTAGAGGAATTAAGGTTTCGTGGACTAGAAGTTTGTGTAAAAGAGGCGGTAGAACAATTACAAGATTGTGATAGCATTTATATTTCCTTTGACGTGGATTCTATGGACAGTGATCATGTATCAACCGGAACTGGCACGCCTGTCCCGATTGGCTTTTTTGCCGAAGAAATCATTGGTATTTTTGATCAATTATTTTTGTCCAACAAATTGGTTTGCATTGAATTTACAGAAGTAAATCCTTTACTGGACAATAAGGGTAATCTGATGGCGGAGACTGCTTTTATGGTTTTAGACCATATTGCCAAAAAGATCTAACAAATTTTCACTAAATATTAAACAAAACCTTCGCTTTCATTGTTTTATACTTGAATTTAAAATAGAAGTATATGCAATGGTTTAAAGTAGTTTTTGCAGGTTTATTGGTCGTTTTTAGTATCCATCTTGCAAATGCGCAAGGGATAGCTAAAAATACTGGTAAACTGAGCGGCGTCTTGGTGAATAGAAAAACCCAACAAAATGCGGCAGGACTTTTGGTGTCATTAACACCAAGTGGCGAAAAAACCATTTCAGATAGCAATGGTGCATTCAGGTTTACAAGTCTTTTGCCTGGGACCTATGCCATTAAAATTACTGGTCTTGGCGTTCAAGATAAATTACTAACCAACGTCATAGTGACTTCGGGTAATGAAAACACCTTCACCATAGAACTTGAACCTACTGTCAATCAATTAAATGCAGTCACCGTTACAAGTAGACGTAATACAGCAAAAGCAACCACATTAGAAAGTCCACTGAGTATCCAAAGATTGACTGCAGAGGACATCAAAGCCAATCCAGGTGGTAATTTTGATATTAGTAAAGTAATTCAATCTTTACCAGGTGTGGGCGGAGGTGCTGCTGGCGGTACTTTTAGAAATGATATTATTATTAGAGGAGGTGCACCAAGTGAAAACGTTTTTTATCTAGATGGGATTGAAGTACCCATTATCAATCACTTTAGTACACAAGGAAGTGGTGGCGGGCCTCAAGGCATATTGAACGTGAGTTTTATTCAGGATGTAAAATTAAGCACTTCTGCATTTGATGCGAGATATGACAATGCATTGAGTAGTGTTTTTCAGTTTCGTCAAAAGAACGGCAACGCCAATAAATTACAAGGTAATTTTAGAATGAGTGGAACAGAAGTGGCAGCTACTTTAGATGGACCTATTTCTAAAAAAACAACTTTCTTAGCCTCAGTAAGACGAAGTTATTTGGAATTATTATTTCAAGCATTGGATCTTCCTATACGTCCTAATTATTGGGATTATCAATTTAAGACCACTACAAAAATTAACGATAAAACGACCTTGACTACGCTTGGACTTGCAGCCATTGATGAATTTAGATTAGCAGCACCTAGGGAAGCGACGCCAGAAAAATTATTCTCCATCAATAATAATCCTTTAGTAAATCAATGGAACTATACACTTGGCATTGCTTTGAAAAAATTAATTCAAGATGGGTATTGGAATTTATCACTTAGCAGAAACACATTAGACAATCGAGCAGATAGATACGAGGACAATGAAAAACCTTCTGATGCATCGCGCACGTATCAAATTAGAAGCAATGAAACAGAAAATAAATTACGATTTGATGTTACTAAAAATAGCAATAATATTAGTTTAAGTTATGGCTTAGTGGCACAGTATGTTCAATTTGACAATGCCTTTTATCAATTGTTTAGACCCGCTTTAAAAGACAGTACTGGCAAAACAATACAAAACGCAATTACTTTTAATACCAATACTGGAGTAAATTTTTTAAGGTATGGTGGGTTCGTACAATTAGGTACAAGATTATTCGATGACCGCTTGGCTGTGAGCACAGGGATAAGAGCAGATGCGAATAGTTTTGAGTCAAGTAGTCAAAATCCTTTGGAGCAGTTGAGCCCAAGAATTAGTTTAAGTTATGCATTAAGCAATGCATGGAATTTTAGTGCAAGTTATGGTACCTATTATCGACTTCCTAGTTATACGCAGTTGGCTTATACCAATAATGGATTCACCAACCCAGGAAAGTATATTCAGTCGAATCACTATGTTGCTGGATTTGAATACCTTCCTTCAAGCACAACAAGATTCACTTTTGAAGGATTTTATAAAGGTTATAAAAATTATCCAGTAAGTACGCTAGATAAAATCAGTCTTGCAAACAAGGGGATTGAATTTGGTGCCATAGGAAACGAACCTATACAACAAGATGGTACTGGTAGGGCTTATGGTTTTGAGTTTTTTGCGCAACAAAAATTGACTGAAAAATTCTTTGGTGTATTGAGTTATACTTTATACTGGAGTGAATTTTCGGGACTTGATAAAAAGTTAAAACCAGCTAGTTGGGATAACAGACATTTAATTAGTGCTACTGCAGGCTATAAGCTACCAAAGAATTGGGAGCTAGGCATTAAATTCAGGTACCAAGGTGCAGCACCTTACACGCCCTATAATTTAGAGCAAAGTAGATTGAATTTTTTAACATTGGGCAATGGTGTATTTGATTACGACCAAGTGAATACCTTAAGATTAAAAGCTTTTCATTCTGGAGACCTTCGGTTAGATAAAAAATGGAACTATAAAAAAACTACTTTTGATTTTTACATCGATATTCAAAATTTCTATGCATCCAAAAGTACAGGCTCCCCTCAATACACTTTTAAAAGAACAGATGATAATTCAAGTTTCTTAAGTACCAATGGTAAGCCAGTACAAACGAATGGCAGCAATGCAATCCCCTATTTATTAGAAAACGCCGAAGGGACTTTAATCCCTACCATTGGCTTTATCATTGAGTTTTAATTAATTAAACTAACTTCATCTGATTTTTATTTTTACAAAATTTATATCTATCATGAAAAATCTAGATGCCATCCTGCCTGAATTAGTAAATTATATTACTCATCACAATCAATCCAATAAAGCCATTTCGGAGGTTTCAGTTGGTTGGCATATAGAGCATAGCTTATTGGTGATTAAACAAATCACATCAACTGTGGCACAGTCTGAACCTAAGCTGTATAAATACAAGTTCAACATTTCTCGATTTTTTGTCTTTTTATCAAAAACAATTCCTAGAGGCAAAGCAAAAGCACCTAAAGTGGTAATACCTGTTGAAGAAATTACAATAGAGACATTGCAAGAGAGTTTAAAAAACACCTACCAAGCGATCGCTTATTTAAAAGATTGTCAAGAGCATCAATATTTTATGCATCCATTCTTTGGACAACTTAATAAAAAACAAACCATCAAATTCTTAGCGATTCATACCCAGCACCATTTAAAAATCATTAGAGATATTTTAAAATAGGGTTACAAGGTTAAACAAGTTTTTAATTGAGCGCACTTAGTATTATAACCTTAAATTAGAATTTGCAAAACTAGCAATCCAATGATTTAATTTTCGTTAAATCTTATGATACATTTTACAAAGTCGTCTTCCTTCTTTATTTTCAAATTATTTTTTTCTAGAATGCCTTTAAGCCTAGGTGCATCTGCTTTATAGAGACTTAATAGGTCCTCATTTGACTTTGGTGCTTTTTTTAAACTCATTGATTGGTCATATAAGAATAACCTAGGAAACTGCTCAATTGTTCTTAACATCGTAGCACTACCGTATGGTTTTGCTTCGGTTACTTGAATAAAAAAATATTTGATTAAACTGACCTTCCCTTTGGTAAGTACTTGATAAATTGTTTTATGATTTTGCTTTTCAAAAACAGGGAAACCATATTCAAAAAAAAGTAAGTTGCCATTTTTATTTAACTCAACTTGTTTGATGGCTGGTAATACAGCAAGTTCTTTTCCTTCTGGAGTTTTATAAATCACTTCACTGCTTAGCAAATTAATTTTTATAAGTACATTTTCATAACGTTGTCCAGTTACCAACACAATATTTGCAGGTAAAAATTCTGGATCAAAGAATGGAGATCCATAATTTTCCATGTCTACTCCAAGATTCACTTCTTTACCATTGCCATCAGTAACCATGACAATAGATTGACCTATGTCTTTTAAGCTAAAATTATTTAAAGTTTGAGCTTGGGTTAAATGACCGATGCAAAGGAGGCTACAAAAAAATAGAGACTTCAATAAATGTTTCATATTAGGGAGATTTGTATTTAAAAGTAAGATTTATTCAACTTATATTGCTATTTTTAATTTAAAACATAAACTAATTTTAAAGGAATTAAATAGATCTACTGAAATACTACAATACCTTATAAATGGACTTTGTTCAACAATTAATTATCCAACTCATTTAATTAATCATTAATTTTATGTAAATCTAGTTTACATGATAGTTGCTTTAGTTGTTATTTTTATTATTGGCTATCTTTTAATCACCTTAGAACATGCTATCCATATTAATAAATCGGCTATAGCATTGATCACGGCTGTACTTTCTTGGACCATATTAGTAATGAATCCTGCGAATAAGGATGCGGCATTAGGAACACTTGGGCATCATTTTAGTGGTGTTGCGGAAATTGTTTTTTTCCTTTTAGGTGCGATGACCATTGTGGAGCTGATTGATGCACATGATGGATTCCAGAATATCACAGAAAAAATAAAAACAACCAATAAGACAAAATTTATTTGGACTATTTCACTTGTTACATTTTTTCTTTCTGCAGTCCTTGATAATCTTACAAGTACTATAGTGATGATATCCATTGTCAATAAATTAGTAAAAGAGAAGACTGTAAAATGGCATTTACTAGGCTTGGTGGTGATCTCCTCAAATGCAGGCGGGGCCTGGAGTCCCATAGGAGATGTGACTACAACTATGCTCTGGATTGGACATCAAATAACGCCATTGAATATCATCAAAGAAACATTTTTAGCCAGTTTAGCTTGTATGGTTGTACCAACCTTGATCATTAATTACAGAATCAAAGGAAGTATCATTTTAGAAGAAAAAGTGCCAATCAATCAAAACGTCATTTCTAATGCTTTTGATAGAAATTTAGTATTCTTTATTGGTGTATCCTGTTTGTTATTCGTTCCATTTTTTAAAGCTATCACGGAACTTCCCCCCTATATGGGCATGTTATTTAGCTTAGGGATCATGTGGGTACTAACAGAGCTCATGCATCATAACAAAGTGTCAGACGAAAAAGGTAATTTATCTGTTAGTCATGCACTCAGAAAAATAGACACCCCTAGTATTTTATTTTTTCTAGGCATCTTAATGAGTATTGCTGCATTAGAACAAGTAGGACTTTTAACAAGTCTTGCATCGTATTTCGATCAACAATTTAGTGATATCAAAATCATCGCCATTGTGATTGGGCTGCTGTCTTCCATAGTTGATAATGTGCCAATGGTTGCGGCTTTACAAAGCATGTATAGTTTAGACTTGTATCCTACAGACCATTATTTTTGGGAATTTTTGGCCTATACTGCAGGTACTGGGGGCTCTGTTTTAATCATAGGCTCAGCAGCCGGAGTAGCTGTAATGGGTATCGAAAAAATTGACTTCTTTTGGTACCTCAAAAACATCAGCTGGATCGCATTGATAGGATTTATAGCTGGCGCCCTGGTTTTTATCCTACAAAATGCTTAATTTTGATGTTCAAACATTGAAAAGTTATTATATGCAAACAGTATTACATACCGCAGGTTCTAGAGGAGACGCCAACCATGGTTGGTTACATAGCAAACACAGTTTTAGCTTTGCCAATTACTACAATCCAGAAAAAACACATTTTGGGGTGTTGCGCGTATTGAATGATGATTTTGTAGCTGCGGGTATGGGTTTTGGATTACATCCTCACGATAATATGGAAATCATTTCTATTCCGCTGGAAGGGGATTTAGCGCATGAGGATAGCATGGGCAATCAAACAGTCATCAAGCACGGCGACATTCAAGTGATGAGTGCAGGCACTGGTGTTAAGCATAGTGAGTTCAATCACAATAAAGACAAGCCTGTTAAGTTTTTACAAATTTGGGTGATGCCTAATAAAAAGAATGTAACGCCTCGTTATGATCAAATCACATTGGATCCTGCAAACCGAATCAATACTTTACAACAAATACTTTCTCCGAATGCCGATGATGCAGGTGTTTGGATTCATCAAGATGCATGGTTTCATATAGGTAAGTTTGATCTTGATTTTATTACAAATTACAAAGTAAAAAAAGGGGGTAATGGGCTTTATGCGTTTGTATTATATGGCAGTTTTGAACTTGCTGGTCACAAATTAAACGAAAGAGACGCAATAGGCATTACTGACTTTGATCAATTTGAATTAAAGGCGTTGACTAAGGATGCAGAAATTTTATTGATGGAATTACCAATGCAATTAGCCTAGTTGATACAATAAAATGGCTGCCCCAATTTTTTATAAATTGAATTGGACTAATAAAGAATAAGTTCGCCCCATTGCATAGATGCCTGATCCATGGGTTTTATATTTTTCGTTCAGTAGATTGATACCACCTAGCTGAATAAATATATTGTTAAATTGTTGATTAATACTGATATTAAACACATTCCAAATAGGTGTTCCATTTTTACCAATACGGTTATCGTCTTTATCTCCCTGCGCTAAACGATCTTGCTTTCCAGCAAATAAATGTTGAACAAGAATTTGTGTCTTATTTTTTTCCAATGCTAGTTCTTGTTGACCAAACAAAGGTGGTATACGTCTCATTGGTTCATTCTTTGTTTCATTTTGACCATAGGTATAGGTTAAATTACTGGACCATCTAAGTTGTTGATTTAATTGCAACGCTATATTAGTTTCAAATCCTTTGATATAGGAAACATCTGAATTTTGCTTAGAATATACTTGGTATCCATTGATGATGCTGCCTGTTACTTTTTGTCTTGTGATGATATCTTTTAAATTTAAGTAAAAGCCACTCAAATCAAATTGTACCAGTTTTGTATTCAATTTATAACCTAATTCATAATGCAATGATTTCTCAGGTGCTAAATTACTGGTTGGTAATTCATACCTAAAATCAACAATACCTAATTTGCCCATATCGTCAATATTCGGTGCACGGTATCCAGAAGACAAGGAAGCATACACTAAATTGGATGTATTTAATTTATAAGAGATACCTCCATTTCCAACCAAGGCTGAGGGATATATGTTAACCTGACCAATACTTGTATCTATTAATTGAATCCCAAATTTATTCCAACGTACTCCTGCTTCGAAATGCCATTTTTGCACATCAATTTTATGTAAATTAAAAACCGAAAAACTTTTATAACTGCTATTATTTGGATAAAGGCCTCTTTTATTGACAGATAACCCTGTGGTTAAATTTTTATCTATCAGTTCACTTTTTATTTTATCCGAATTATAATCTATCCCCGAATTGATTTGCCAATTTTTAGTTGGATTGGAATAAAGGTCAATACTTGTTCCATTTGAATTCACTTGGTCTCTTTCGTATTTATAAATGGCGTTGTTTAGCTTATTACTTTCTCTTCCTTCATTTGAATACTGTAAAGACTGAATCACTTTAATTTTAGAAAGGTATTTAGTCTGTAAGTTTTTTTCCCATTGAACAGAATGGATATTTCTTTCCTGCTTCGCAATTTTATTGATTTTAAAACTTTCCAATAATACTTTATGATAAATAGGCACATCTTTTTGGATAAAGAAGCGAGATGAAATAGTGATTTCACCAGCTTTATTCAATTGAATTTTAGCAGTGGTATTGATTCCTGTTTCACCATAGCCACTTGGACTTTGCACACCTACATTTTTACCCCCAACCAGATCTCCAAAATTTCTTAAGGTGATACCTGATTGGATGGCAAAGTTTTTTTGAGCATATTGCACCACGGTTCTTGCGGTTTTTTCCATCTCCTGTCCTAAATATTTGATTGTAGTACTACTGCTCCATGTTTTTTGTTGATTGTACATAGGCATATAGGAATGCAAATGAATGACCCCTCCAATCGCATCTGATCCATATTCAACAGAACCAGTTCCTTTACTGACATCAATTTGACTAATCGTATATAAATCGATATTGTTTAAATATTGATTGGGGCCATACCTGAATGTGGCATTGTTAATACGAACACCATCTAACATTAATAAAGTTTGATTACCAGTTAAGCCTCTTATAAATGCAGATCCACCTCCATGGTTTGTTTTTTGAACAAAAACCCCCGAGCTACCCATTAGGGCCTCAGGGGTTGTTCTATAATTTCCAAATTTTATCGATGCTGCGTTTTTTTGAACCAAACTATAAGGCAGATTGAGTTTGTTTTTTTGATTCAACCTGCTTTTTACAAAAATTGAATCTAAATAAACATAGCTCGTATCACCCAAAAGATTCTTCGTAGTTGCGTTTACATTGATAACACCGTAACTGTGACAAAATAAGAAAGTTAAAACACAAATCAACTTAGTTAATTGATTCCAACTCGAATACTGTTTTACCTCCTTCTTCATCGTCTTTATCTTTTACAAATTTTGTTCATCAAAGCGTAGAAGCTAATCAAAAATTAATCTTTTTTATATTTTGTATCAAAATAGATTATCAATATTCTTAACTAGTCAATTATTTTAATAAAAGCACTTCTCTTAGGTGCTGGCATTTCACTATTGATGCCCTTGATTGCTTTCCATAATATTTGATTAAACAATAAATCCGGCACTTTATCTTCCTTGCTAAAATCTAAACTTTCGCTCAATTTAGATAAGGCGTCTACCTTTATATTTTTTTCATTAATGTCAACCAATGGAGCAATCACATTATATGGTGTTTTATTTACTTTAGTATCAAATGATCTCCACATTGGTTCTGCTGCTGCATCATATTGACTCATTGGTGGTAAGCCAAGAATTAACTCCATGGTTCTTAGCATACTCGAAGTAGAATACATTGTGTGGTCTACGAATCCTCTTTTAACAAATCCTCCTGCAACATAGGCAGTAGATCGGTGTGCATCCACATGGTCTGCTCCATTTTGTGCATCATCTTCTAAAATAAAGATGGCAATCTTATCCCAAATAGGATGTTTGCTTAAATACTCTACGAATAAACCTACTGCATAATCATTGTCAGCAACATGCGCAAATGGTGTTGGTCTTCCAACTCTTGTGCCTTCTGTATGGTCGTTGATAAAACGCATAGTATTTAAAGCAGGCACTTGATTGATGGCGTATAAAGAATCAAAATCTCTTTTCCACTGATAGAATCTAGAAGTGTCTCTTACTTTTTCATCCCAGCTAGTGAAGTAAGGACAAAATTTACCTTGTAATGTTGGATAATTTGCTTCATAATCATCTGCGAATTCTCCATAAGTTCTAAAGCTCACTCTCGCTTTTAAAGCATGATCCCATAAGAATCCACCTTTAGGAGAAGCAATATTCTTTTGTCCTTCGTAATCATAAGTACCTCCACGTCCGCCATAGCTAGTAACCCAAGTTTTTTCATTATAGTCGTTCGCATAAGCACCCATACTCCAGCTATGTCCGTCTGCACTTACTTCTGCATCTACATAAAAATTATCTAACAATACAAACTGCTCTGATATAGCGTGTTGATTAGGTGTGATATTTCTCCCAAAAAGTAGTAAACTACTATCTCCGTTTCCTTGTGGCAAATCACTTAATACCTGATCATACGTTCTGTTCTCTTTGATCATATAAAACACATGCTTGATTGGAGAACTATCGCCAACATTTTTAGGGATTGGATTGCCTTGCATACCTGAAGTAGACAATTCCTTATTTTTATTATACGGTGTATTTAAATAAACCTGCTTGGTTAAGCTAGTTAGTTCTGCGACAGTTGGTTCTTTAAAAATAGAAAGCGTTCCCTTAAATAAACCACCAATATATTGTACTGGTTCTGGTTTTGCTTTTACATCTCCAGCCTGGTAATTCACGGTTTGCTTTCTTTGAACTGGACTTGGTCCATTTGGATTTGCTTTTGAGCTAATTCCTTTACCATTGGTTACGAATAAAGTATTACCTACAATTTTTAAATTGGTAGGATACCATCCAGTAGGGATAAACCCAATACTTGAACTAAATCCTTTTTTTGTTACATCAAAAACGGCTAAATTATTATTATCGGCATTGGCCACATATAATCTTGATTCAGTTTCATTTAATGCTAGTCCATTGGTTGTTGAGCCATTGGGTGCATTTGCAAATAAAGCGCAATTCAATACTTCAACAATTGTTAAAGATTTTGTATCCACCACTGCTACACTATTGTCATTTGCATTTGCAACATATAAAAAAGCACCATTTTTTGTTAATAACAACTCATTTGGATTATCGCCAATGGCTAATTTTTTAACTGATTGTTTTGTTTTTGTATCCCATATCAATAATCGATCTGCTCCCCATAAAGAAATATATAATTGTTTTTTATCCGCGCTTAAAACACAAGTATATGCTTCTGCACCTAATGGGTAGGTATTGAAATTTTTTGTTTCAAGATTGATTTCATACAAACTATTATTTTCTTTTGATACCACATACATGGTATTGGTTGCATCATTGATACATAGTCCAGTTGGTGAAATTCTTACAGGCCATTTTCCTCCAAGCTTGATAGAGTCAACTAATTTTAATTTGTTGGATTCAATAGCATATTTTAAAATCCAATTGTCATTACCGCCACTTGCGTATAAGTATTGGTTATTTTGACTAAATGCCAATCCATACCAACTTTTAGGGGTGGTAGCATAATCTAATATTGTCTGCTTGGCAATATCTACCAAGTGAATACCTTGTGTACTTTGGCCATTATTAGTGATGGCTGCATATTTTTTATTTGGACTTACCACAATATTAAGTGGTAGATCTTCTAAAGTCAACTGCTTCCCAATAGGGCTTAATTTCCAATTATTTGGTAAAACGGTTTGTTTCATTTGTGCATTACTTGTTTTCGCTGCAAGCATAATTGCTACTATACAAATAAGGGTGAATTTCATTTTCATAAATAGCTGATTATTGATTAATAAATTTAAGGATTCATTTAATTTTATTGGATAATGGTACCGGATGTTTTATAATGTTCTTGTCTTTGTTCCTTTTCATTGTCCATTGTAGGACCTTGTTTGATCTTTTTCCAATCTAAATTGTAATTAAATTTTTTCATTGCTTTATCCCAATCAAATACTTCCTGACTAGGGAATTCAAAATAGTAAGGGCTATAATCTGGCTCATTGGTGAAGAAGTCGGTTAACAAAGAAGCGGTTACATCATATTGATTAACATAAGGCACGCCTAATACATTATAGATGACTTTTAAAATAGAACCAAAATTCGCATGCGTGCTTGAAACATAGTTTTTCTTTACATAAGGACCCGCCATCATCAATACACTTCTGTGTGCATCAATATGATCCACCCCACCTTGAGGGTCATCTTCTGTTACAATCACTAACATATCTTTCCAATAAGGTGTTTGACTCAAAAATTGTATCATTCTTCCTAAAGCCAAATCATTGTCTGCAACATAAGAATGCATAAAGGGATAGCCATCTTCTGGTCTAGGTCCAGCAGTGTGGTCATTAGGCAACATCACTGTCAATAACTGCGGCAAACTATCTTTTCCGTTCAACCATTTTTTTGTAAACTCTTCTTCAAATTGTTTCATTCTAAATTGGTCTGGAATATTGGTATTGTATCCTGCAAAACTGTGTGAAGTTCTTTCCCATACCCCTTTCTGCATGGGCACCATTACAATGTGACCAGCACCAGTTGCAGTATCATACCAATCTTCTCTTACATGCGCAGTTTCGTTTGCTTGTCCAAAATTATAGTAGCTAATTTTTTTTCTGTCTAATGCTTCCCATAAGCCACCAATTTCTGCATAATCTTCTGGGTCCATACTACCCGTTGAGCCTGGGAACCTTCTACCAGATGCAGTCGAAAAATAATCGGCAGATTTATCTGTACTAGAATTGGCTTCTACCCATTCATTTGGGATTACACCCATCATCCAATGATGTCCATGAATGGATGCATCACTATCGCAATAAAAATTATCACTCAACGAAAATTGCTTTGCAATTTTAATATGATTTGGCGCCACATTTACATGTTTTACATTTTGTGTTTTTCCATACACGTTTACATCTAATCCAAATCTTGCTAATGATGGATCCCCTTTTACATTTTTCATTTGACCAAATATTTCGTCAAATGTTCTGTTTTCTTTAGTGATAAATACGACGTGTTTAATAGGGCTTATTTTACTTCCCGGTAAAACAGGTAATGGCAAACTATCTGTTTGTTCTTTTACAATATAGGTTTGATTCAATGTTTGCTTGGTGTAAGCTGCAAGTGTTGTAGGATCTGGATTAGCTACTTCTTGAAATCCACCTAATTGAATATCACCTACATAAGTACCTTGTATAGGTGCTTTGAAATTTTTTCCTCCGTTTTGACCTGCTCCTAATCCTCTGCAAGAAGTAATATATATTTTTTGTTCATCATTGGACAAGGCGACTCTTGTAGTGCCCCATCCGGTTGGAATTAATCCAGTTGTAGTAGAAGTTTTTAAATCAATTTTTGCAACTGCATTAAATCCTAATAAGGCAACAAATAGTGTACTTTCGTCTTTTGTAATCGCAATACCAAAAGGCAATAAACCTCTATAGCGGTCTAATTTAGGATCTACTTTAATAGGAATATGTTTAACAATCGTTCCTTTTTTATAATCAATCACAGCAATATTATCGTTCGTCGCATTGGTAACATAAGCATACTTTTTACCTACTGCAATTGAATTAGGACTTGCGCCGCCAATCACTTCTGCATCTTCTACTAGTTCTCCTAATAATAATCCCGTCTTTAATTTTGCCTTTACTTTATTTGAATTTAAATCAATACAATAAACGCTCATCGATTCCTTAGCATTTGGATCGCCTAAACCTGGAATTGTTTTACCATCTATGATCGTCCCTTCAATTGACTCCTTGGTATTATTACCGTAAGGATGCCATCCTATGTACTGTGTTTTAATATTTTCTTTTGTTGTACCAGCAACCAAAGGATATTCATACATCCCTACATTGGCAACTAAAACCGTTTTTTGATCTGGAGAGATGGCTAAGCCAAAGGGTTGGCGACCGGTTGGTATAGAGGCAATGATTTTATTTTCAGTTAAGCTATAACGAACCAATCTAAAATTTCCTCTGTCTAAAATTAATAGATCATTACTAAGGCTATGATATACAATATCGCTTGTGAAACTACCTTCAAATACTTTTCCATTGAATGATCCATCCAATTTTATAGAATCAATTTTTTTGAAATTTTTATAATCATAAACAATGACAGTGCCTTCGTTTCCGCCACTTAGGTATACAATTTGTTTTAATGGATGAAAAGCGATTCCTAAGAAAGAACCCTTTTTTAAAGGACTTTCGCTTGCTTTTAAATAATCTGGCATACGCTTAGCGACTAGGGTTTGTAAGTCTATTAGGGTAAATACATTTTCATGTAATGCTATGGCTACTTTCCCGTCTGGGGCAATTTTTAAACCAAATGGGTCGTGGGTAATTCTAATTGATTTTCCTACTGGCTGCACATACCTTCCACTCGGTAAAATGGAAACACCAGAGGTGTCTATTTTAGCGAACTCGTTAAAACCAGGAACTGTTAAAAAAGATTGTTTTTGTTGACCTATTGAATCACTAATACAAAACAAAATAACAACCACTAAAAAAAGATATTTTTTCATAGACAAAAGTTGAACAGCAAACCTACCATTAATGAATTAGGTATATTTTATTTGAAACATTAATTTATTGTTAAGCAAACGTATTAATTTTTATAATTATACTGTTCAAAGCGCTTAACAATTCCGAAACAATTAGTTCATCTATTGTTCACATCCATTTCCAATTTTGTTAAAGAATTCACAATAGGTTTGCGTTTCAAAATATTAACTATGATTTCAAAACAACGATGTATTAAGTGGATCCTTACGCCACTTATGTTATTGGGATTGAGTTTAAGCTCAATCGCTCAGAACATACAATTTAAAGGAAAAGTGGTAGATGCGGAAACCAAAAAAGCTTTGGAGTCTGCAACTGTTTCTGTTAAAGGACAAGCTACAAAGACAGATGCAAATGGTGCTTTTAGTTTAAACAACTTAAGTGCGAATGCTGCTGTTTCAGTTTCTTACATTGGTTATGTTACTAAAACAGTTACAGTTTCTAATGAAGCAGTTGTAATTGAATTAGTGAAAGGGGATGAATTATTAAACGAGGTGGTTGTAACCGCTTTGGGTATTAAAAAAGAGAAGAGAAAAATCGGATACGCTACACAAGAAGTGAAGGGTGCTGATTTAGTGAAAGCTAGAGAATTGAACCCAATCAACAACTTAGTAGGTAAAGTAGCTGGTTTAACAGTAGGTCTTAACCAAGAAATGTTAAGAGTCCCTAACCTTGTATTAAGAGGTGGACGTGTGAACTTGATTGTAGTGGATGGTGTGCCAATTAACTCTGATACTTGGAATATTAGCCCAGACGATATCGAGTCTTATAACGTGTTAAAAGGACCAGTTGCCTCTGCATTATATGGTTATAGAGGTCAAAATGGTGCAATCATCATCAATACTAAAAAAGGTACGAAAGATAAAAGAGGTTACTCTGTTGAATTCAACAGCAGTACTTCAGTTCAAAGTGGTTTCATTGCATTACCTAAAACGCAAGACGAGTATGGACCTGGTGATCACGGTAGATATGCATTCGTAGATGGCTTAGGCGGTGGTTTAAACGATGCGGATTATGACGTTTGGGGACCAAAATTCGAAGGTCAATTGATTCCTCAGTACGATAGTCCAGTAGATCCAATCACAGGTAAGCGTTCTGGTACACCTTGGATTGCTCGTGGTAAAGACAACTTAAAGCGTTTCATTGAACCAGGTGTTTTAAATACAACTAATATTGCGATTGCTTCTTCTACAGAAAAGGCGGATGTACGTTTCTCTTTAGGCAATACTTACAATAAAGGGATCATGCCAAATACAAGTTTAAATACAACGAATTTAAACTTAGCTGGAACTTTAAGATTCAACTCTAAATTAACTTTAGATGCGAATATCAATTTCAACAAGCAATATTCTGATAATTTCCCAGACGTTAACTACGGTCCAAACTCAGTGATCTACACCATGACTATCTGGGGTGGTGCTGACTGGAATATCGATGATATGAGAAATTACTGGCAGCCAGGTAAAGAAGGTGTACAAAGTATCTATGCGGAATACCAAAGATACCATAACCCTTACTTTATGGCTTACGAGTGGACTAGAGGTCATTACAAAAATGATATTTATGCTTATACAACTTTAGATTATAAAGTAAACAAGTATATAGATTTATTCGCAAGAACATCTATTACAACTTATGATTTAATGCGTAATGAGAAAATGCCTTTCTCTGCGCATCCTTACGGTAGAGAAGAAAACAAAGGTGATTATAGAGAAGACAGAAGATCTTTATTTGAATCCAACTCTGAATTCCGTGCTAATTTCAAAACACCTGAGTTAGCTAATTTCTTTAATATCTCTGGTTTCGCTGGAGGTAACTTTAGACAATTCAATTACAATTCAAATTTTGTAACTACAAACTATTTGAACGTACCGAATGTATACACTTTTGCAAATAGTAGAAATCCGGTAATTGCTTACAATTTTGCATCTGAAATGAGAGTTAAATCATTATTGTATTCAGTAGATATTGAGACTGGTAAATTTGCCAACTTAACCATCACTGGACGTAATGACCAATTGTCTGCATTGAACAAAGACAATAACTCTTTCTTCTATCCTTCTTTCAACTTAAGTACTGTGTTGAATGATTATATCGACATGCCAAAGCAAATTAACTTCTTCAAATTAAGAGGTTCTTATGCAAAAGTAAGAGGTGGTGGTAACTTCGTATCTGATTACATTGGTTCTACACCAAATAACGCTTTCCCAATTGGTTATGGTGAGCAATATAGTTCAACTTATGGCGGACCAACTTATACTTATGCCGATGTATATTCTACAGGTATTGGTTATAACAACACAACACAAGCTGGTTTCACAAATACATTAGTAGACAGTGATGTTCAGCCTGATGATAGATCAAGTCTTGAATTTGGTTTAGAAACAAGATTCATCAACAACCGTTTTGGTTTAGAAGCGAGTTATTTTAGCTACACTGATGGACCTCAAATTTTCTCTAAATCAATTTCTCAAACATCTGGTTTCGGTTCTTATGTAATCAATGGTACTAAAACTAAAAGAACTGGTTACGATGTAAGTTTGAATGCAGCGATTTTGAAAAAAGCAAACGGTTTAAATTGGGATGCGACATTCAATATTGGTTCTTTCATTAACAAGTATATTGAACTACCAGTAGGCGTATCTGCTTTAAATACTTTCTATACAGTGGGTTCAAGAACAGATGCAGTATACTTCAGAAAGTTTGCAAGAACACAAGATGGACAAATTATAAATGATGCTGGTGGTCGTCCGGTTGTCTTACCTGTGAGACAATTTGTTGGTAATTCTAATCCTGATTTCGTATGGGGTTTAAACAATAAGTTCAGCTACAAAGCATTTACTTTAAACATGCAAGTGGACGGACGTGTTGGTGGTGTAATGGAAGATTATGTTAGAAAGAAAACATTCCAAGGTGGACGTCATCTTGAGACTGTTCAAGGTGCAATGGGTGTAGCTAGATACCAAGATTACTTAGGCGTAAAAGCTTATGTAGGGGAAGGTGTTCAAATTGCTTCTGGAACTCCAAAATTTGATGCCGTAACTGGTTTAATCACAAACTATAATGATTTGACTTTTGCTCCAAACGCCACTAAGACTTTCATTCAAGATTATATCAGCCGTGTACACGGTATTGAAGAGCCAAATATCATGAGTAAAACATTCTTTAAATTAAGAGAAGTGGTTTTAACATATGAACTTCCTGCTACTTTAGTGAAAAAATCTTTCTTCAAGAAAGCAACCGTTTCAGCAATAGGTAGAAACTTATTGTACTGGATGCCAGATTCTAAATTTAATGATGTTGATATTGATCAGTACCCTGGTGAATCTTCTATAAATTTACAAACACCAACTACTAGATCTTACGGTATCAATATTAATTTCACATTTTAATTAAAAGAAACAAATAAATATGAAAAAGATATTTCAAATACTAAGTTTAGGATTGGTATTGAGTTCAATGACAGCATGTAAAAAGTCATTCGATACTTTAGCTTCAGATCCTAACAGAGCCACATCAGTTCCTGCGAACTTGATTTTGAACAATGTCCTTCTTGAATACAATGAAGGTGCATTTAATACTTTACAAAGATGGAATCAATATTACGTATGTAATTATGATTATTATGGAAACCAAGAGTACAACTGGACTGGTTTTTCATACAATAATTACAATGTATTAAAGAACATCCAAAAGATGGAAGACGAAGCAAAGAAGTCTGTAACAGCACCAAATCCTTATACAGCGCTTGCTAAATATTTAAAAGCTTACTTCTTGTATGATTTAACAATGAATTTAGGTGACATTCCTGTTTCTGAAGCCTTAAAAGGTTTAGGAAATATTACGCCTAAATACGATACACAAAAGCAAGTTTTCCAACAAATCTTGACTTATTTAGAAGAAGCAAATACAGAAATGGGCACTTTAAAAACGACTAACTATGTATTAGCAAATGATTTCTACTACGGTAACAACTTGTCTAAGTGGCAAAAAGCGGTGAATGCTTTCAAATTGAGAGTATTGATTCAATTGAGCAACAAAGAAGCGGATACTGATTTAGCAATCAAAACTAAATTTGCAGAAGTAATCAACAATCCTACTAAGTATCCTTTATTTAGCAGCGATGATGATAATTTAGCTTTTACTTACAATAGCCAATACAACAAGTATTCAACAAATCCAGACAATTTTGGTTTTGATGCAACTCGTTACAATATGTCTTCTACTTACTTAGGTAACTTAACAACTTTGAAAGATCCTAGAACTTTCTTTGTTGCTGAGCCAGCTGCTGCTTTAGTAGCTGCAGGTAAAGCACCTAATTCTTATGATGCATTTATGGGTGCTGGTTCTGGAGAAGATTTAGCGTCAATGAGTTCAAACGCGGGTTTAGGTAAGTATTCATTTATCAACCGTAAGCGTTATTATCAAACTTATACTGCTGAAAAAACAACTCAAGTTGGTTATCAAGAAATGTGTTTCAATATTGCAGAAGCAGCAAACAGAGGTTGGATTTCTACTCAAAACGCTGAAACTTGGTATCAAAATGGTATCAAAGCCTCTCAAGCTTTCTATGGTGTGAAAGAAGGTGCTAACACGGTTACTTTCCAAAAACCAAGCGGCACTTTAGCGGAGTCAGTAACCTATAGTGTTGACTTTAGCTATGCTACTTATTATGCACAATCAACAGTAAAATATGCTGGTAATACGACGGATGGTTTAAAGCAAATTTTATTACAAAAGTATTTAGCAATGTACCAAAACAGCGGTGCTGAAGGTTATTACAACTGGAGAAGAACAGGTGTACCAACTTTCCATACAGGTTCTGGTTCTGGTAATAGCCAAAGAGTTGCATTGCGTTTTCAATATCCAAGTGCAGAGAGAATTAACAACAAAACAAACTTGGAAGCTGCTATCAGTTCTCAATATGGAGGTACTGATGACATCAACGCAAAAATGTGGATCATTAAATAATAGTTTTCTTTGAATTTGAATTGGGGTTTTATTTAGCGGAAGAGCAGGTTTACCTGCTCTTCCTTATTTTTGTTAATCATATGACTCAACCTAAAAAGCTACAATCCTTTCTATTGACTGTGTACATTGCAGCCATTTGCTTTTTAACCTATGCCTGTGTCTATGCATTTAGAAAGCCATTTACAATTGGGTTATATTTAAATGAGCCAAAAATATTTGGAGTTGATTATAAAAATATACTTGTTATTGCACAAGTGATTGGCTATACCATTAGTAAGTTCTGTGGTATTAAATATATTTCGGAATTAAAGCATAATGGAAGGGGCTGGGCCATTTTAATTTTACTATTAGCATCTTGGATTCCATTATTGTTATTTCCACTAATTGATAGCCCTTGGAATGTGACTATGCTTTTCTTAAATGGCTTGCCACTAGGTGTACTTTGGGGTTTAATCTTTTCATTTGTGGAGGGCCGAAAATCAACCGATTTTATAGGGGCCGCTATGGCCGTTAGTTTCATTGTTTCTTCTGGCTTTGTTAAGTCTGTTGGCAAATGGTTACAAATACAATACCTGATTGCAGAAAATTGGATTCCATTTTATACAGGCGCCATTTTTATTATTCCTATTATTATTTTAGTGTATTTATTAGAAAAAATACCCAACCCGACTTATGAGGAAAGGGTCAATAAATCTATTCGAGTGCCATTAAACAAGAGCAATCGAAAACGTTTTTTCACTCAATTTAGTTTTGGACTCATTTCTTTTATAATTATTTATATGTTTTTGTCTTTGTTTAGAGATATAAGAGACAATTTCGCTGCCGAGCTTTGGAACGAATTAGGTTATGGCAATACCGCTTCAATTTTTACTTCTACTGAAATTCCAATTGCAATTTGTGTGTTGATCATGATTGCAAGTATGATTTATATCAAAAATAATAAGATTGCTTTTTTCTTAGCACAAACAATTATTTTATGTGGTTTTATTATCTGTGGGCTGAGTACGCTGTTATTTCTAAATCACTATATATCTGGTTATATTTGGATTGTGCTTGTTGGTCTGGGCTTGTATATGGGTTATATTCCTTTTAATTGCATTCTATTTGATCGCATGATTGCTAGTTATAAATTAAAGGCAAACGTGGGCTATTTTATGTATTTAGTGGATGCGTTTGGCTATGTTGCAAGTGCGGGGGTAATTATATTAAAAGGCACCATGGATGTGAATTTGAGTTGGACAATATTTTTTAGCAACGGCTTAGTTATTCTATCTTTAGTAGGTATTCTTTTTAGTATTTTAAATATGATTTATTTCTCAAAAAAATATAAAACAATTCAATATGAATAAGTCGGCAATAGTTGTTGGTGCTGGAATAGTTGGCCTAGCAACTGCAAGAGCATTGGCAGAAAAAGGGTATCAAGTTAAAGTGATTGAGAAGTCTCAATTCGCATTGGGCGCTAGTGTGCGTAATTTTGGTATGCTTTGGCCAGTAGGTCAGCCCGATGGTAATTTATACAATCGATCTGTGAGAACAAAAGAAATTTGGACTGAATATTTAAATGCTGCTAATATTCCTTACAATGCATGTGGTAGTTTACATTTGGCATATAGCACAGAGGAGATGAACGTGGTAGAAGATATTGCACAGTTTTTTCAATCTAAAAAGAGACCGGTTTCAGTAATTGACAAAGAGACTGTATTGGCGAACTACAATGGAATCAATGAAAACGGATTATTGGGCGCATTAAGAAGTGAAGACGAAATTATCATTGATCCAAGAGAAGGCATCAAGCATTTACCTGCTTATTTAACCCAAAAATATGGCGTTTCATTTATTTGGGGTACCGCTATCACCAGTGTTACAAGTTATGCAGCTTTTGCAGGTAAAACGAAATATGCTGCCGATATCGTTTGTGTTTGTTCTGGCCAAGATTTTGAGACCTTATATCCGGATCAATTTAAAGTGCAACCTATTATCAAGACCAAATTGCAAATGATGCGCTTTAAGCACAAAGATCCAAATTATAAAATTGGTGCATCTGTTTGCGGTGGATTGTCCTTATTACATTATAAAAGTTTTACCGCTTCGTCCGCTTTGACCAAATTAAGATTAAAGATAGAAGAAGAAATTCCAGAATATTTAAAGTATGGTATTCATGTAATGGTTTCTCAGAATAACAATGGCGAGTTAACGGTTGGGGACTCTCATGAATATGCTTTGGATTTTGAACCATTCGATAAAATCGAAATCAATGAAATGATTCTTGCCTATTTAAAAAAATTCATGCATATATACCAATGGAAGATGACCCAATCTTGGAATGGTATATATCCAATCATGACCAATGGCGCTGCAGAATTATTTTTAAACCCAGAACCAGGCGTCTATATTTTAAATGGCATTGGCGGGCACGGTATGACGATGTCATTTGGCTTTGCCGAAGAAATGATTGAAACAATTTAAAATCAAGGAACTTTTATATAAATCTCAAATAATAAAGCTAAAAATATTTCTATCTTTTTTTAAAATGTAACAACTATGAAACAAACAATTGTATCAGAAATCCTTACTTTATTCTATACCAATGGCGGTTCAATGTATGGCGGAGAGGATGTAACGCAGTTAGAACATGCTTTACAAGCCGCTACATTAGCAAGAGAAAACAATGCTTCTGACGCTTTGGTGACAGCCGCATTATTACACGATATTGGCCATCTTTTGCATGACCTTCCCGACGATGCAAGTGACAATGGAATAGACGATGTGCATGAAGCATTGGCAGCAAAATATCTAGAAACCTATTTTGTCCCTGCAGTGGTTGAACCTGTTAAATTACACGTGGCTGCAAAAAGATATTTATGTGCAGTGGATCAGCATTATTATGATACATTATCTGCTCCTTCTAAAACAAGTTTAACTTTACAAGGTGGCGTGATGAGTGAAACTGAAGTAGCTGAATTTGAATTGAATCCCTTTTTTAAAGATGCAGTTACATTGAGAAAATGGGATGATATTGCAAAAGACCCAGAAGTAAAAACAGAAGCAGTTGAATTTTTTGCTTCAATGATTCA